>JAAXQI010000255.1 GCA_012974315.1 Desulfobacterales bacterium
ATGTAATCTTTGGGTTCTGTTAGAGTCCCCAACATGAGTCTGCAAGAATCACCGTTTCAGGTTTTAGCAGTTGAATTTTAATGGTTGTTTAGGTAGCATCTCACATCCGAAACACATACAATGTTTTTTGGCGTAAACCAGTTATATTTTGATGAATTTAAATGAATATTTCAAAACCTTTTTCCGATAAGGCTCTGCATTCTCTGCTATCCGGACTTGCCGGTAACGAGTCATTTGTTTTTCTCGAGTCAACACGAGTGACGCCTGAAAACCATCTCTCCTATCTTTTTCTGGATCCTGTGGAAAAACTTGTATGTAATGATGGTGATGATCCTGCCAACTTTTTTCGCCAGGCCCAGGAACGTTTGGAGCAGGGTTTTTTTCTGGCAGGATATATTGGATATGAATTCGGTTATATGATGGAGCCAAGCCTGGCGAAATCTTTTATACCTCGATTAGTCCCGGATAACACTCGATCCCGTCTGCCTCTTGCTGACCTGGGTGTTTTTAATAAGCCTCAGATCTATGATCATTTGAAAGGGTCGTTTATTGGAAGTGAGTCCTGGCCAACAGGAACTGAGTCTGAGTCCGGAACAACATTTACCATTGACAATTTGTTCCTGAACCTTGAAAGGGAAGAGTATCTTGAGGCAATTCGGCGGGTAAAAGCCTATATTGAGGCTGGCGATACCTACCAGGTGAATTACACCCTCAAGCTCCTGTTTGATTTTGCAGGGTCTATCCCGGAATTTTATTGCAGCCTGAGACGCAACCAGTCCGTTTCTTATGGTGGGTTGATAAAAAATGGTGATACGACAATCCTTACGTTCTCTCCAGAACTTTTTTTCAGAAAAAAAGGAAATCAAATTGATGTCCGGCCCATGAAGGGCACAATGGTCCGCGGCAGAACAAATTCCGAAGACAGGGATTTTGCCGACTTCCTGCATAATGATATCAAGAACCGCAGCGAGAATGTCATGATCGTTGATCTGTTGCGTAACGATCTGGGTCGCCTCAGCCGCATGGGCGGTGTAAATGTCCAGTCCCTTTTTGACGTGGAAACCTATGAGACCCTGCACCAGATGACCTCCAGCATAAGGGGGGAAGTGAATGGTTCGCTGTCCGTGGAGGAAATGTTTAAAGCCCTGTTCCCCTGCGGTTCGGTGACCGGGGCGCCAAAGATCAGGACCATGGAGATTATCAGGGAGTTGGAAGCTGAAGACCGTGGCGTCTATACCGGGGCCATAGGATATATTTCACCTGATGGTGAGGCGGTTTTTAACGTGCCGATCCGTACCGTTGTTTTTCAGGGGGATAAAGGGGAAATGGGAATTGGTTCCGGCATTGTCTGGGATTCTGACCCGGTGGGAGAATGGGAGGAATGTATACTGAAGGGAAGATTCCTAACTCAACCGGTGCCGGAATTTAAACTCATTGAAACAATGCTCTGGTACCATCAATCCGGATACTGGCTGCTTGATTTGCACCTTGAAAGGCTTGTAGAATCGGCAGGCTATTTTTCTTATCCTTTTGAGTTAGAAAAAATTGAGGCTGGATTGCATGAATTAGCTGAGGGGTTCCGCAACAATGCATCGGTAAAAAACCAGAGGGTGAGACTTACCCTGCCAAGGCAGGGGGAAATTGAATTAACATATTCGGAACTGCCTGAGGGCTCACTTCCTGAGATCACTCCTGAAAAAATTCTAAAGCTGGAAGAATCGAAAGGTTTGCCAGCTGCGGTTTTTTCCAGCAGGAACACAGATTCGCATTCACCGTATCTCTTTCATAAGACCACGCTCCGCAAACTGTATGACGATGAACGCACTCAGGCTGTTGCCAAGGGATTTTACGAAGTGCTGTTTGTTAACGAGAAAGGGGAGGTCACCGAGGGCAGTTATACAAATATATTTCTGCAAAAAGATGGCAAACTCCTAACGCCACCTGTTTCCTGCGGTCTGCTACCGGGAGTGCTCAGAAACCATCTGTTGCATGAATATCCGGATCTCGTTGAGGAAGCATCATTTACCAGGAAGGATATTGAACAGGCAGATGCTGTTTATGTGGGCAATTCGGTGCGGGGACTGGTGAGGGTAATTGTAGATTTGAAAAATTGAAGATTGAAGATTGAAGATTGTCAGCATGCAAGGTTGTTGTCATAAGATTCGAGACGGTGATTTGTAGCTGTTTATCGACAGAAGGTTTTCTACCATAAATTTTCAATCTTCAATCTTCAATTTTTAATTATAGACCGCAGGTCGTTGATATTATCCCAGCCGGATAATCAACGGAATTGCGTGCATGTTGGATGCCGGGGTCCGGGTGCTGCCAAGTTCCCAGCCGATGCATTTTGTGTCCCTACCAAGAAGGGTTTCGATTTTTTCAACCATACCTTTAATATTGATCATGGGGTGACGGGAGAATACGGAGGGCAGGCCATAGGTGAGGTTGCAGGCCAGACATTTATCAGGTCTCTCATGAAGTTGCAATTCAAAGGACAATCTTTTCTGCTCCGGGTCATAGCTTATGAAAGACAGGCTGATGTTGTAAGCCCCTTCGTCCGCATCACCATATAAGGCTTCAAAAAAATCATTGGACAATTGCGGTGGGAGTAAATTTTCCAGGACATCTTTTGTGAAAAGCCCATTCAAATCTTTATGAAGCATGATTGATAGTCCAGGGGTGAGAGATTAATAAAGTTAATACAGAATTTCTTAATTATATATACACGTTATTCCATTTGTAAGCAATCAACTAGCCGGAATAAATATAAATATTTAAAGTTTTTGAAAAAAATGGACCACCATTTATGTCTGTGGTACAGTAGCCGCCATGCAAAATAGTCTCTTTCCAGAAAATTCTTTTCCCGCGCAAGACCGCCAGGGCAGCAAAAATAAACCGACAGTCAGCAAGCAGGATCTTAACAGGTCACAGCAAGAGGCAGTCGCTCATCTGGATGGTCCTCTGCTTGTAGTTGCCGGTGCCGGTAGCGGAAAAACACGGACATTGGTTTACAGGGTGGCCCATCTTCTCGGGCAAGGCATCCTGCCGGAAAATTTACTACTCCTTACTTTTACCCGCAGAGCCTCCCAGGAGATGCTTTTGCGGGCCAGTCATCTTCTGGATGAATCCTGTCAGGATGTTGCAGGAGGCACTTTTCATGCCATGGCCAATATGCTGTTGCGGCGTTATGGCTACCATATAGGCTATGCACCCAACTTCACAATCATAGACCGTTCCGATGCTGAGGGCATTATCAACATCCTCAAGTCATCATTATCATTGGCAGGGGCCGGTAAGCGGTTTCCCACCAAACGAGTCATCATCAACATGATAAGCAAGGCGGTAAACAGGTCAACGGATCTGGAGACCCTGCTTTATGATGAATATGAGCATCTGGAGGAATTTTTAAACAGTATTCTGTTGCTGCAGGATCATTACGAGAAGTTCAAGTTTGCCCACGGTTTGATGGATTATGACGATCTTCTGGTCAACCTCAAACAGGTGCTCAAGGAGAATGACCAGGTACGGCAGGAGGTTTCCCAACGCTTCCAGTATATTATGGTCGATGAATACCAGGATACGAATGCCATTCAAGCTGCAATAGTTCGCTTAATGGCCTCGACCCATAATAATGTAATGGCAGTAGGAGATGATTCACAGTCCATTTACAGTTTCAGGGGAGCTGATTTTCGTAACATCATGGATTTTCCAAGTATCTTTCCCAATACCAGGATTATCAAGCTGGAGGAAAATTACCGTTCAACGCAGCCTATATTATCAATGACAAATGCCATCATTGAAAAGGCTGATGAAAAATATACCAAGACACTTTTTACAAAGGTTGAAGGCGGCAATAAGCCAGAACTTTACAATGCCGCCGATGCCGGTGAAGAAGCGCGATATATAGCAGGGCGAATAACGGAGCTGCAGAAAGATGGTCTCCCTTTAAATGAAATGGCTGTTCTGTTCCGATCAGGGTTTCATTCATACAAGCTGGAAATTGAGCTGGCAAGCAAGGGGATTCCCTTTGAAAAGAGGGGAGGACTCAAGCTCACTGAATCTGCCCATATCAAGGATTTTCTTTCATACTTCAGGATCCTGGTAAACGATCAGGACAATCTTTCCTGGAACAGGGTTTTGCTGCTGCTTGACAAGGTTGGTCCAAAGACAGCCCAAAAGATTCTTGCAGCACTCAAAGCATCAGAAGAACCATTTGAAGCACTGAAGGAATATCCAGCCGCACCGGTCTGGCGAAAAGGAGTTTTAGAGCTGGCCGCAGTTATGCAGAAGCTCAAAGATCCTGTTTTGACACCTGTTGAGCAGTTTGAGATAATAAGTGAATACTACCAGCCGATCTTTCAGAGGATTTATTACGACGATTACCCAAAGAGAAGCAGGGATCTTGAGCAACTCAGAACAATTATTGCCGGATATGACAGTCTCGCCAAATTAGTTGATGATACTGCCCTGGAACCACCTGAGACAATTGTTGTTGAAGATTCCACGGACAGGCTGATCCTGTCAACCGTTCACTCTGCCAAGGGGCTCGAGTGGGACACGGTTTTCATCATCAGCCTTGCAGAGGGGAAATTCCCGGTTTCCCAGGCTTTGCCTGGTGCGCAGTGGGAAGAGGAGAGGCGCTTGTTGTATGTTGCTGCAACCAGGGCGAAGAAGAGGCTTTATCTAACCTATCCCAGGGAGATTATGTCTGTTGACCGACAGTTTTCAAGGGCTCCGCTGTCACCTTTTCTGGCTGAGATTTCCCATAGCCTTTATACTTCTTCCGGACGGGCGCATAACCAGGCGGTTGGTTATGGAGGTGGCTCCAGCGGTTATTCATTCTCCATGGGCAACAGAGGCAGGAGAAGTATGGGTGCTGCCTCTTTGAATCAAAACAAAAAACAGCTAAAAGATGCAAGTTCGCTGGATCAGGGTCAGGCTGTAACGCATCCTTTTTTCGGACGGGGCATTATTGACAAGGTGACAGGAGATCGCACAGTGGAGGTGGTTTTCGATCGGCACGGCAGAAAGACGTTGCACCTGGATTATGCGAAACTTGAAAAGATTAAGTGAGGCTTAAGGCTTAAAAACAAAAGCTAAAAAATAATTAACCGCAGACACACGCAGACTTACACAGACATTTAGTCTGCCGACTGGCAGACTAAATAGAGCCATCGCTGCGCGATAAACCACTCAGCCCCGCAGGGTGGCATGTAGTTCGTTGTGCAGTCGCACAACGAACTGTCGTCAGTTTTTGTACCCCTCAAGGGGGCATTAAAAAGAATCTGCGTTAGTCTGCGGTAAAAAAGTAGTTTTTTATGAATTATAAAGAAACCTGGACATTCCTGGATAATCTCCAGTTTTTCAAGATCAAGCTCGGGCTTGAGAGTATGCGGATGTTCTTACAGGAACTCGGCAGTCCGGAAGAAGATCTGAAATTTGTACACATTGCAGGTACAAACGGCAAAGGCTCTGTGGCAGTCACTCTGCTTACTTTGCTGGCAGAAGCAGGCTATTCCGTTGGGTTGTATACATCGCCGCATCTTTCTTCAGTGCGGGAGCGGTTTCGAATTAATGACGAGTTTATATCTGAAGAGGAGTTTGCTGAAGAGGGCAGTCGTATTCATGCTATTCTGGGCGACAGGCAGATTACCTATTTTGAATTCACCACTGCACTGGCCATACTCTGGTTTGCCAGACGGAAGGTGGATCTGGTAATTCTTGAAGTAGGGCTGGGCGGGCGGCTTGATGCCACCAATGTCATAACACCTCTGGTGAGTGTCATTACCAATGTCTCCATGGATCATGAGTTGTATCTTGGCAATACCCTTGCAGAAATTGCTGGGGAGAAGGCTGGTATTATTAAGAAGGGCGTACCCGTAGTAAGTGGTGTCGGCATCGGTGAGACAGAGGAGGAAAGGACAGTTCTGTCAGTTGTTGAACGTTTTTGTCAGGAGAGAAGCGCGCCTCTATTTTTGCATGGCCGAGATTTTTTTGTGGAACCGGTCGAGGACAACGGCTGGAACTATTGGGCCATGAAGCGCAAGGGCTGCTGTCAGCTTCGGGAAAAAATCACCGGACTTACAACAAAACTGAAGGGGAAATACCAGATGATAAATACCGGTCTGGCTTTGGCAACCCTGGAATTTCTTAATCAGTTTGGTTTTTCAGTCAATGATTCACAAATACGTTCAGGGTTGTTAGAGGTTTCCTGGCCTGGCCGTCTGGAGTCCTTCTGTTTATCTAAAGCTGATGGGAGTCTGGTGGACTGCACTGTTGAAGATTCATTACACTACCTGCTTGACGGCGCCCACAACCCCGCAGGGATTATCTCTCTGCAGGAAGCTTTGGAAAATGATTTTCAATACGATAGGCTGATTCTTGTGTGGGCTTCAATGTCTGACAAGGATTTTCGTACTTTACTTCCGCAAATAGGTCGATCTGCTCAGGTGATTATTTTTACCAGGTTAGAGTATGAAAGATCAGCCCAGCCCGAAGAATTGCTGGATGCCCTGCCGGAAAATATTCAGGATCGGGTAATCTGTGAAAATTCTCTTGATGCAGCACTTGCAAAGGCTGCAGAACTTGCAGGCCGCAATGATCTGATTTGTATTGCCGGTTCTTTGTACCTGATAGGGGAGGCCAGGGCCAGGCTCCTGGGAAAAATAATATGAGTGACTTCTTTCAGTTTGACGGTGTTGATGAGTCGGAATTGCGCCGGGAAAAGGACAAGGCCCGAAAGCTCAGGAAAAGTCGGTGGTGGCAGCAGAAGTTAGCCGCCTGCTCCTGTTATTACTGTTCCAGACATTTTAAACCCAAAGACTTGACCATGGATCATATCGTTCCCCTGGCCCGGGGTGGCAGAAGCACAAAAGATAATCTTGTCGCCTGCTGCAAGGAATGTAATACCAAGAAGAAAACACTCCTCCCCATGGAGTGGGATGAGTATATGGAAAGTCTGAATAAGTGAGGGGTGAGAAGTGAGGAGATTTGTTTTTTTTACCCCTCACTCCTCACCCCTCACTCCTCACTACAAACATCTTTACCTTAAAAAACATCCGTGCTATATAACATCCCTTCATCGCAAATGGGCGGGTAGCTCAGCTGGATAGAGTGTTGGCCTCCGAAGCCAAAAGCCGCGGGTTCGAATCCCGCCTCGCCCACCATAATAATATCAAATACTTAAAAGTCTGTAAATTGCCTTTTTCGGGTTTTTCGACAGTCTCAGCAGGTATCCGTAACGTTCCGGTTCAGCGGTTGCGGAACGTCGTCCCTTGTGCACCATATGTCTGCATCTTCCTTGGTAATCTCCACGCGGTATAGTCCGCATTGGACTCCAGAGACGTCGTCCGGAAAATTTCCTAACCGGAGCAGTGTACCAAAGGAGGAGCACGGCCGAACAGGATCTCGTGGGCTGAGCTTGCGTCAAGAACATTCCCCATCGTTCGCCGCAATAGCCTGCTCCACTCGATCGAGCAACGTCCGAGCCTGCTTCACGGTCAGGCTGCGGGCGGACAGGATCATCGCTGCGAACTTCAGCGCGTCTCCTCGGCGGCCAACGCGCAGCACGTGAGCAACGGCCATGCGGTTCATCCGGTCCAACTCGCGGATGAGTGTCAACGTCGAATACTGAAGCTGCATCGGGCTGAAGTGGCTGTGCTTTAAGTGCACACGCAGGTGTCCGGGCAGGAAATGGTTCGTCGGCACAGGGTCATTTCCCAACCACCAGGCGTCGGTCACGTTGCCCCGGGAGAGCATTCGGTCGTAGAGCCGGGAGCCCGGGTAGATGCGCAGAATGCGGAGGTCGTACAGGGAGCACGGAACCTTTTCCAGGTAGCGTTGGGTGCGCGCAAGCCTTTCCGGCGTGTCGTGAGGAAGACCCACCATGAGGAGGGCGCACACCTGGATCCCCTTTTCGTTTGCCTGGTGGACGGCCTCCGGGAACGGCTGGCCCACGTTGTGGAGCTTGCCCACGGAGAGGCAGTTGTCATCGTCTACGGACTCAACCCCGACCGCCACGCCAAGGCAGCCGGAGGACGCCATCTCCTGCATGAGCGCGTCGTCACAGAACTGATCGAGAGTCACCATGGTGACGAAGCGCCGTTTCTTCCGGCGCAGCAGGGCGAGCACCTCGGCGCCGTAATCCCGATCCGCAAGGAGGTTGTCGTCTGTGAACTGAAGGAAGGCTTTGGGGTAGAGATCCTGCAGTTGGTCGATCTCCCGTTCGAGCACGTCCAGCGGCTTGGTGCGTAACGGTCCCATGTAGCGTGAACTCACGCAGAAAGAGCACCGATGATTACAGCCTCGGGTGGCAAAGAGAGAGGCCGGCGTCTGGTAAAGCCTGTCCCCGAAGAAGCGGTAGTCAACCGGCACCATCCGCAATGAGGGCGTCGGCGAGCCGGTGTATCTCTCCTTCAGTTTTCCGGTCAGAAGGTCCTCGCAGACGGTTGGCCAGATAGTTTCGGCTTCACCTGTCACAATGGCGTCCGCGTGGCGCATTGCCTCCTCCGGACAGACGGTGACATGAATGCCGCCCAGAATGACCTTCTTCCCGGCCGCGCGCAAATCGTCAGCGTAACGGTACACTTTTCCTGCGAATTGGGTCGCCAGGGTGAATGCAAATACGTCACCGTCGAAATGGACCTCGTCCGTCTGCTCGTCCACCAGGGTCGTCTCAATGGTTTTTGGCGTGACGGCGTTCAGAA
This sequence comes from Desulfobacterales bacterium, assembly GCA_012974315.1. GTDB lineage: Bacteria > Desulfobacterota > Desulfobulbia > Desulfobulbales > BM004 > BM004. Next base: position 8,706 of record JAAXQI010000255.1, read on the forward strand.
CGGCCAGCGGCACCGGCGGTTGGGAGATAGTCGCCGTTGAATCGAGTTGATACAGCTCATGCATGATGTTGACAAACACAAGTTTCATCGCGGGACCCTCTCTTTGGTTGACGCGCTCGTAATAACCCCACCGGCTGATTGGTTTCTTGTCGTCATTTTTCAGGCATTGTAATATCTGTAAAGATATTAGGCTTAAAATTCTTGCCATACATAGCAGGTAGTAGTTGAGGACGCCTACTCGACTATTGATTATCTGTTGTTTGATTTGTAGAGCAAACTTTGTTCCAAATATTTAATTCGATCTCAATTGAGATCAGAAATTTGTGTCTCTATGGTTATTTTCAATAAAAAAGTTAACAATATATTGTATTAATTTTTGATAGTTAGTTGGGAAAATGAGTAAAGAAGGCCCTTATTCAAATTTTTTAAAGATTGAGCCTGGCAGGTATTTGGGGTAGGAATAGGATTTGAAGAAGGATGCAACAAATATTGACAGGATTTTCCTGTATTGCACTAAAATATATTCGAATCAAGATGTTAAGATGTGCAATAAATTTTAACCGTGCAACAAGTTTTGCAGGGTTGCTAATAAGGAAGGACCTTGTGAGTTTGGTTGATTTGTTGAGTCGTTGATGCTTAAATGCGTGTTTGTGTCGCTACGGTAACATTTGCAATTCTAATCATTCCTCTAAGTTACTTTACGCTCTTTTTTTTCGAATGGCTCCTCAAAGGCGGTTTAGGGATACCGATTTCTTCATTGAAATTGAAAACGACCTTGTCGCATCGCATCTTGATACAACTCAAGGCGCAGCGTGCTTGTATTAATGACCTGGTGGACGATCTATCGACGCGGGTTGATCAGCAACCTGAAAAATTGATCTAATTTAAATAGGGTGTCGATCATGCCTGAAAAGAATGATCGTAGGACAATTTTTGGATGGTGCATGTACGACTGGGCAAATTCCGCTTTTGCAACTACAGTGCTTGCCGCTTTGCTGCCGGCCTACTTTGCCGGCGAGGTTGTAGGCCCAGAGGGTGTGGCGATTGGCGGTACAATTTATAGTGCTACAACCCTTTGGGGGTTTGTGGTCGCTTTTGCAGCCTTTCTTACCTTTATCATCGCCCCGGTTCTAGGTGCCATTTCCGATTTTTCCGCGACTAAAAAAAAGTTTCTTCTTTCCTTTGCTTACGGTGGTTCACTTTTCACCACCCTGCTCTTTTTCTGCCGGTCCGGAGATGTTATCAAAACTCTACTCATTTTCCTCGTCGCCCAGATAGGGTTCATCGCCGGCAATGTCTTCTACGACGCCTTTTTGCCACAAATCGCCACTGAGGATAAAATCGACTGGGTATCCGGCAAGGGGTTTTCATATGGATACCTGGGTGGCGGGCTTCAATTCGCCATAGCTTTAGGTTTGGTCGCAGGGCATGAACAATTAAGTATTTCGCAACCGCTGGCCGCCCGTATCGGTTTGGCAATGGCCGGAATTTGGTGGGCCGGATTCACCCTTTTCACGGTTAAATACCTCCGTGAGGCACCGCGAGCCGAAGCCATGCCTGACAATTACCATGGAAAGCCCGTGCTGTTTTCCTATGTGTCCGTGGGGTTTTCCAGGCTGCTTAAGACAACCCGTCGGGTAAGCCGTTTTCGACACTTATTGATTTTCTTGATCGCCTTCATGCTTTACAACGACGGTATTCAAACCGTCATCAATATGGCCACTATCTATGGAAAAGAGGAGTTGAATCTGACGACGACAACTCTCATGTTAACCCTGCTGATCATTCAGACAATCGCCATTTTCGGCGCCCTTGTCTTCAGCCGCTTTGCCGGTCTTATCGGAACAAAGCGGGCGGTGATGATAACTCTGGTTATTTGGTCCGGTATCGTTATTTACGCTTACTTTATACAATCGGCTACAGAATATTTTACACTGGGGATCCTTGTGGGAATTGTTTTAGGGGGGTCACAGGCCCTTAGCCGCTCACTGTATGGCTCGATGATCCCTGAAGAGGCCAGTGCCGAGTTTTATGCCTTTTACAGCGTTTTTAGCAAATTTTCAGCCATCTGGGGTCCCATGGCTTTTGCTATAATACGCCAGGTGACCGGGTCGTCGCGGCTTTCGATTGTCTCGTTGATCATCTTTTTCATCGCCGGATTTATATTACTTTCTTTCGTTGACGTGGAAAAAGCTCGAAGGGCGAAAGATGCTGGAGCATTCTAATAATTTTGTAAGAAATGATGCATTCCTGACTTCCATGTATTTACCTGAGCAGCAACCGGAAGTCAGTTCTTGCTGATTTAATATATCATAAAAATAAAGAAGGATTTTCTTTTTGATTATGCTACGCGATTGTATTTTTTGAATCCTCTTCGGCCTGTTTAATCAGGTGCCAAAAAGATCGAACATTACTCTCTAATTTGGAAAGCCGCAAAGTAATAGCAACCTCCTCACATGCCACAAGGGCTTGCACGATTGCAGCGCAATAAAAAGGCCAAGAGATATCGAAAATGAATAAGATAAAGACCGCAACACTCATCAGAACTGCAGCAGTCTTCGCAGCCCATGTATGGTAGCTTGGGAGCCTTTGAAATTTTACGAATCCGGCCATTAAAGGAATAATATAAGCTCCTATCACTAACAAAACAAAAAAGGACTCTCGCCTGAGCACTTCGGGCCATAGCCACCAAGCGCAAAGTGGTACTGTCAAATAGATTGCCAAGTCACCCCAACTGTCGAGCTTGGTTCCAAGTTCTGATACCTCATTCAGCCTACGTGCGACAAATCCATCAATAGAATCCGACAGAAGCGAGAGTGCCAGCAGAACAAGGAAAAGATTGGGATGTCCCATCCATGCCAGATATAGTAAGAAAGGTGCTGCAAAAAGACGAAAACCGCTCAGAAGGTTAGGTATGGTCACCAATTTAGTCGTCATTTGATCGTCGCTCACATTATTAGCCCTCTTTATGGAAAGAGAGTGTAATCTTAACCAGACCTTCGTTAAAATGATATTGATAAAACGCCTTTTTTTCGTTCTATCATTACCAAAAAGGGGAATTAGGTGCGACTCGTGATCAGCGCCAGCAGAACAAGAAGTGTTACACAATCGAAATAGAGGAGTGATTTTAAAAGAGAGTCTATTATGAGAATAAGTATATTAAAACTACACAATTTGCAATACTAAATTATACAGATATCTTGCCAGTATATGGACTATGGTCAGTGTTGTGATATCTAACCAGTTAAATGAAAACACAAAACCCCACCTCAATGAGAAATGGGGCATGAATATTCAGTTCATGGCAACCTCGGTTTTGGTTCGGTTGTTATCTTTCTGTGAAGTCTTTACAAAGTTCTTTTGTTACGAACTTGATATAGAGCTCTTTCGCAGGGACTTCAACATTTACAGCATTTCCTTGGAGATTCGGCGGCTCAAAGATTTTCACATCGTAACCTTTTTGGAGTATTAGCTTAATGAAATCGTCTGGTGTTTCAACGTCGGTCATGTCGCCGACCTTTCGTTTAAGCGAATCAATGTTAAAGCATGATCCATGCCTGGACATAAGAAACCATTCACTGGCATGAGAGGAAATCGGGACCACTAAAATGCTAAGCAAAACCATTGTCACAATATGCTTAATAGATTTTGCCATAGAAAGAACTCTTATTTCTTACCCTTCTTCTCATATTTTTTGACAAGGTCCCGAATGGCTTCTTCTAACAAATTACCTAGAGATTTATCGGTATCAACGGCAAGATGTTTTAGCTCTTTTATTCGGTCTTCATCGACCCTTGTTGAGAATACTTTTTTATTACCCATAGCCCCCTTTTTGCATTTTTTTTGAAAGAAAGCAAGAAATGGTTTGACAAGGCAAAAGCATTAAAGTAAGAATGTAAGATATAATACATCAACCCAAAACCACAGCAAATGAAAAATCAATTAACAAATATTGCGCCTGAAGGCACCTATATCCGAGAGGTTATGGGCGGTTTATTACTGTGGACCGGGGAAAACCTTCAGGCGCTTTTATTTATTTGCCCACGGGATAGGCAACCGGAGCCGAAAAGGATAACCCTAATCCCTGCCCGTGGAAAACTTTAGGGATTTAAGCGAAAGGGGGCTTATTGTGGCAACAATACGAAAACGAGGCAAGGGTTATCAGATAGATTACTGTGACCCTACCGGCAAGCGGGTTAGAAAATCCTTCAAGAAAAAGAAGGATGCTCAGGCCGAGCTTGGCAAGCGGGTGTCCCTTATTGCTGAGGGGCGGTATCTGGACGTTAAGAAGGAATATAGCACAACCCTTGGAGAGCTGCTTGACAAATATGTTGAGAACTTCCAGCATCAGGCCAGCTATAAGACCGGCAAGAAATATCATATCGAACACATCCGCAATCATTTTGGAGAGGAAACCCTTTTATCAAACATCAGATACTTGAACCTTGAAACCTACCGGAACCACCTTAAAGACTCGCTAACAGTTAATAAAACCATCAGAAAAGATGCGAGTATCAACAGGGCTATGTCATGTTTGAGGCATATATTCGCAAAGGCGGTTGAATGGGAAATGATCGAGCAAAGCCCTTTTGACAAGGGGAAATCCCTTATCTTGAAGGAAAACAATAAGCGGATGCGCTTTCTTACCGAAGATGAGATTAAAAGCCTTCTGGATGCCTGTAATGATTCTTTGATTCCCATTGTGGAGTGTGCTTTAAATACCGGTATGCGAAAAGGGGAGATCCTTGGTTTAAGGTGGGATCAGATCAGGAACGGGTTTATCTATCTGGATAAAACCAAAACAAACGAAGCAAGACAGATACCCGTCAATGACTCTTTGGAAATGCTCTTTAAGCGTATAAGGCGGAAACAGCACCTTACATCAAGGTATGTTTTCACATATCGGGGAAAGCGTGTTGATAGTGTCAAGACTGCGTTTAATGCAGCGGTAAGGCGGGCCGGTATTGTTGATTTCCGATTTCACGACCTGAGACATACGTTTGCAAGCCAACTGCTAATGAAGGGCGGAACCTTGAAGGATGTTCAAGAACTTTTAGGCCATAAGACAATGACCATGACTTTAAGATATGCCCACCTTACCCAAGAGCATAAAAGAAAAGCGGTCAACCTGTTAAATGGATTGACCGCCTCAAATGAAAATGGGTTTTGTCACAAAACTGTCACATTTTCAAACTCCCCTGTTCCAGCCTCGCCCTAACCCTCTGTAATCATTGGTGGAGCTGAACGGGGTCGAACCGTCGGCCTCATGACTGCCAGTCATGCGCTCTCCCAGCTGAGCTACAGCCCCATATAAAAATTGAAAATTAACAAAAGGTGCTGTTGGTGTCAATAATTATTTTGGGCGAGAATTTACGACGAGAAGGTATTGACAAACGTGACGATGAAAAATAATATAGGTGTCTTGAAAATTACAACTTGCTGAACATACAAGATTTTAACTTAGATGAGCGTCAACGCTATTGAGACGATCAATAAAAACAAATATTATATAAGGTAAAACAATGGATCCGAAAAACTTTATGGAAATACCAGGAACTTTTACCTCTCAGGCCAAAGAAAACGCCGCCTTTCGGGAGTTTGATGCCACTGAGCTATACTGTCCAACGTGCAAACGCCCGGTTCCGGTTCGCAAACGCCTTCTGCTTGTGTTGCCGGAAGGCGATAAATATGAATATCTGTGCGGGTTCTGCTCCGAGTCTGTTGGATCTAAGATCGATCGGCACTTGAAGCCCCCAACGGTCATTATCTAAACTGAACACAACATACAGGTAGAAAGGATTTTTATGCTCAGGTTAATGCGGAAACAAGCGGGCAGCTGGCTAATTAAAATACTTTTAGGTGCGATTGTTATCGTGTTTGTATTCTGGGGTGTCGGAAGTTTCAGGTCACAAAGAGGCGACCGGATTGCCACAGTCAACGGTGATTCGATTACACTGGACGAATATAGAGATGCTTTCGAAAATCTTATTGATCAGTTGCGCAGGAGATTCGGAAACAGCCTGGATGAAAATATGATTAAGAATCTTCAGGTAAAAAAGCAGGCCTTAAATCAGCTGATCAACAACACGCTGTTGCTCCAGGAAGCCAAAAGGCTTAAATTTCGAGTTTCCGACACAGAGCTTGCCAGCGCAATTTCGGAAATCACGGCTTTTCAGAGAGCCGGAAGGTTTGATAAGCAACTTTATAGAAATGTTCTGGAGCGTCTGAGAACGACCCCTGAAGAGTTTGAAGTGGTCCAAAGCAATGCGATGATGATTGAAAAATTATCGACGCTCGTTACCAGTGGTGTCAAGATTTCAGACCGGGAAGCCATGGAATGGTTCAACTGGGCCAATGCATCTGTAAATATCGATTTCGTACTGTTCGAGCCCGACCGCTACAAAAATGTCAACCCTCCTTTGGAGGAAACAAAAACATTCTTTGAGCGTCATAAAGAGAATTACAAAACGGAAGCGATGGTAAAAGTCCGCTACTTGCATTTTAACCCGGACACATATCGTTCTAAAGTGACGTTTTCCGATGAAGAACTGCTTGAATATTACAACGAAAACCAGGAAGCGTTTAAAACACCGAAAACTGTTGAGGCCAGACACATTCTTTTTACAGTTGATGAAAATGCCACCCCTGAAGCTGTGAAAAAGATACAAGAACGCGCGCTCGACATATTGAAGTTGGCCAAGGAAGGCAAAGATTTTGCCGAACTGGCCAAACAATATTCAGAAGGGCCGACACGAGACAGTGGCGGATACCTTGGCAAATTCAGAAAGGAAGCCATGGTTAAACCCTTTGCAGATATGGCCTTTTCCTTGAAAGCAGGAGAAATCGGCGGACCGGTTCGCACGCAATTCGGATGGCACATCATTAAAGTTGAAAAGGTAAACGAAGCATCTATTCTTTCTTTTGACGAAGCTAAAGCGCAAATAAAAGAGAACCTGACCGAAGAAAGGGTTAAAAATCTTGCTTATGACGATGCAGAGGCGGTGTCCGATGTTTCCTTTCAAGAAGACGATCTTTTAAAATTAGCAAAAGAAAGAAATCTGAAAGTTTTAACCACGGATTTCTTTTCAAGAAAAGGCCCGGAAAAAGGAATAAGCAACCCTTCAAATTTCGCATCGATTGCGTTTAACCTCGCAGTTGGGGAAATCAGCGATATCCAGGAAATCGAAAACGGATATTATATTATCCAGCTTATGGAAAAAATTCCGCCGAAGATACCTGAATTCACCCAGGTAAAGGAAACGGTCACGGCGGCCTTGGTCCAGGAAAAACAGGAAGAAAAAGCAAAAGCGGATGCAGATTCATTTCTGGCAGCTTTAAAAAGTGGCAAATCCATGGATGCGGAAAGCAAACATTTTAATTTAACGCCGACAACCACCGGTTTTTTTAAGCGCGGTGACTCAATTCCTAAAATTGGTCCTGACCGCGAGATCGCCGAGGCTGCTTTTCAGCTGACCGACGAAAAAAAATTGGGGGAAAACATCATAAAAGGTGCCAAAGGATATTATATTATTCGATTCAACGGCAGAAAAGCACCGGAAGCTGAAAATTTTAACAAAGAAAAAGGAGACATCGAGAAAAGACTGTTGGCCCAAAAGCAATCCAGAACTTTTGATGCACTCCTGACACAAATTAGAAGCAAAAGTGAAATTTCGATCAAAGACGGGTTCTTGGAATAAATTTTTTCCATTTCTGATCCGGATTTCAAAAACTTTTGTGTCTTGGTCTTCTCTTTTTCCCCGAATCCAGCGCCGTACCGCTAACGGATAAAGATGACATTCTAAAGGACAGCCGATGAAAAATGAAAGCTTCAAAGATCAATGCTCTGATATGACCAAAGCCTTTAATATACAGATCCCCTGTAAACTCGCCGAAAGAGTCGAAGCCTATGCATCTGCCAACAATACGACACACAACAGTGTCGTGATCGAAGCATTGGATTCATTTTTAAGAAATCAGACAAACAGGGTGGATTGAGGTGTTAAAGGAGGCATGGAACGCAGGCATTGGGCGTTGGACGCATGTTTAAGATGGTTTCTAATAATCCGGTTCGTTGAGCCATCGCTCTGATTGCGTGTGGCGTCGTCCGAACCCATAATATTTTCTCGATACGTACCGGCTTCATTTTTGGCACATACCGGAGATGCCATTAATTAAGTGCCACCTCAAACTCCCTTTTTAAGTATAACCTTTGGAGGCTTTCCGCCATCACATGGTTTTTTATAGGTGTTGAAGTCGGGTGGCACTTATTGGTATAAATGCTGCCTTGAACCTCCCCACAACCCCGTTGAAACGGGATTTACGCTCCGCTTCACCCCCGCTTAACAGGATCTTCGACAAGCGTACGGGGAATGCACTTGCCCAGTTGAATCCCCGAAATTCAACTGGGCGAGCTGTTGCAGTTCAAAGCGTGTTTTCTGCTTTATTTAGAATTAAGCAGAAACCATGCCAAAGCCATCAAACACCCCGAACAAAACGAAAAATCAATGAAGCTCCCCGCCGCAAGCGGGCGGGGTATTTGAAAATCATAATAAATTCAAATTGGTTGACTTAAACAACCACATTTTACACCCAACGTATTCGACAATATTTAGCAGTTCCGGTGTCATTCTTTGACACCTGCTGCAGGGTTTTTGGAGAACACACAAAAATGAACCTCGGGAAGACAACGTATATTGAGGAAGATGGGCCGAATAGGTGGACAAACGATTATTTCAACATTAACGGATCGTATTCAGCATGCTGAATTAAGGCTCAAACCCACGAATGGGAGGTTTTGAAACAGCTTCTAAAGGATTTTTCGTTTTGTGTTCAAGGCTTCTTCATCCACAAATTTTCCCATAACATAGAGCCTAATTTTTTTACTTCCGGGGAATTCCCTCTTTAACCGGAAAGTCCTTTGAGGATAAGATTTTTTTGTTTTTCTTTGTTCCGTTTGTCCTTTTCAACAAAAATCGGTTTCCCGCTGTCATAGGCTTTCCCCGTATAGTACATCAGGGTTGCCGGCGTCGACGGAGAAGGCGTAAAAATCTGAATCTGCCGGGGTTTAAACTTGAGGATCCTGCGGCTGAAACGGTTTAAAAGCTCCATGTCTTGGCGTGTACATCCCGGATAAGCCGCGATAAAATAACAGGTTAAGAACTGTTTTTTTCCCATCCTGCGGTTGATCTTTTGAAAACGGCGAAAGAATTCCACAAAGCGCTCAATGGAGGGTTTTCCCATGAGCGCAAGGATATGATCTTCGGAATGCTCGGGTGCGACCTTCAGTTGTCCGGAAATATGATGCCGGACAATCTCTTCAAGATATTGAAGGCCGTATGTTTGATCTTCCAGCACCAGATCATGGCGTATTCCGGAACCGATGAAAACCTTTTTAACCTTCGGCAACTGCCTCAGTTTCTTCAGCAGGGCAATTTGGGGGAGATGGCTGATTTCCAGCTTATCGCAGACGACCGGAGTCAGACAGTGCTTGTTGCGACATGTGCCTTTGGTTTTTTTTCGCTCGCAATCGATGCCGTACATATTGGCGGTGGGGCCTCCGACGTCGTGAATGTATCCTTTAAATTCAGGATGGTTGGTTAAAATCGACGCTTCCTTCAGAATGGACGCTTCGCTCCGATCCACAACCCTTTGCCCCTGATGT
>JAAXQI010000256.1 GCA_012974315.1 Desulfobacterales bacterium
AGGGAATACCTCGTAAACGTTTTATGGAAGCAATAAAGTCCGGTGCTTTATCTTCACAGGAGATAAACAGGCTCGTCGGTTCGGGCAGCGGTGATTGCAAGGGTGAACGGTGCGGGCCCAGGATTGAGGAAATGCTCGATGAATATCATGCAGCAATTAAAAAATAAGTATGTATGTATTTAATTCTGCGGAGGCGGGTCAGAAAATGATATAGTATTGATTAAGGAAGAGAAATTTAGGGTAGCTTATCTGTAAGATTAGCAATGTCGGAACAGAAAAGATTGTGCTCTTAAGGGAGTGGAGATGACAAACATATTAAGCCTGTTTGAGGAAAGAAAAAATTTGTTGCCGGTGAAGTACTTATCCATGAAGGTGAGGAAAATCGCGACCTCTATATTCTTTCGAAAGGTGTCCTTGAAGTCTCAGTGCAGGATGAATCAAAAAAGGTCATAGTCAGTGAGATTGTTTCCCCGGAAATCCTGGGAGAAATATCTTTCCTGAATGGGAGCCCAAGAACAGCAACTGTCTCTGCGAAGACGGATGTAGAAATATTTATACTGAGTTACGAGAAAGCAAAACAAGAGATATCTGACATACCAACCTGGTTCAGAATGGTCCTCCTGGCCTTTACCAATCGCATGAAATCCTGTGATGCAAAGATTAAAGAGTATGATCAGAAAGTAAAACAGCTGGAAGTTGAAGTTGCCAAACTTAAGGCAAGCTGATTCTTTTTGATATTATTTTTTTCAGTTCTTGTTTTTTTACTTTTTCCCTAAAGCAAAACCAGTCTGCAATCCAACTTGTAAGCCCGAAAAATAATCATTTCCCCGACCTGTGGTTGTATCTTGCCTTGACATTTTTTTATGCTGATAGTACAAAAAATAAATAGCTGTTTTGAGATCAGGGATATTATTCTAAGGTTGAGTCATGGCAATACCTTGATCAAATAAATTGCCACGACATGTAAGTGTTCATAGCATATGACTCGCCGTAACTTTAAGAAGGAGGAGCTTATGGGTTTCATGGACAAGTTGTTTGGCTCAGCAAAAGAGTACCCCCCCTTAAACAAGGATAATCCTGCTGCGCAAAAAATTGATGCTCTGCGACAACCTGTGGAAAAACTGTTATCAGAAGTCAAAGACCCGGTTGAAGTGGTGCCTGGGGATGAAACAGCCTTTTTCTTTATTGGCAAACCCCCTAAAAAGTTTGGTGTTGCCTGGGTAGGGAAAGACGGCAAGGTTGTAAACTTTAAAAGTCTGGTGGAAGAAAAGGGCCTTTCGATAATCAGCCTTGAACGGTTGAGCGACCGGTTAAAACAGATTTATATCCAACATCAGGAAGAACCCCGTTATTCAGTCACAATTAATGAGAAACAGGTAGTGGTTACACCTTCAGAAGCCTTGAAAAATGACATACGCAAGGTGATTGAAGATACTGTCGGCTGATTTATTGTTGCAACATATCTTTTAAACCCCTCCCGGATCACCTGGAGGGGTTTTTATTTATTCAATGTTCTTTACACTTTTTCCCCGGTAGACTAATTTAGCTGCGTGAGTTTATCTTTTTGTAAATAAAACTAAGGGGTTTTGCAAATGGCAGATTCTGGGAATCAAGAGAAGCGGGCAGCAGATCGGCAACTGATTGAAACAGAGGTTACATTTCATACCGAGGATGACATATACATGGCCGAGTCTGTGGATATATCAAATACCGGTATTCGGATTGTAACCGATAATCCCATCGATATTCGTATCCAGATTAAAGAGGATGACAAGATGGTGCAGTATGACGCACAACTGGTATGGGCCAGACTGAAAGATGACGGTACCATGGAATATGGTTTGAAATATTAATCCAGGAATAGCCTTAAACTTTTATTGCAGGGCTATTCCCTGATTCTGCCCAGAGCCTATAATTTTTTGTATTTTGTTTTCATCATCGCTGAATATGTGTGCTGGCCTTTTGTCTGCTAGCACGTAAAATTTTTGCCTTTAGATGTGTCGCCCAGTACCCACACCCTCCATTTATCCATGGAACGACGTTCCAGAAAAGTAGGTGGTTTGTCAGGAAGCGCTGCAAGGAGCTGTTCTTCTTCATTTGGCATAAAGCCGGAGAGTATATATAATTTTGCCTGCCAGAATGATGGCGAATTGAAGAGGTCAACAAGCAGGCTGTGATGCAGGTTCGCCATTATGACATCCACGCCCGTATCAGGGAGTTCTTTTCTTAGATCAAGCTGTTTGACGTGAATTGTTTTTTGCGAGTTGTTGTATAGTGCATTTTGCTTTGTTACTTTGCATGCCAGGGAGTTATGGTCAACAGCCACCACAGAAGAGGCTCCCAACCTGGCTAAACCAATTGAAAGCAAGCCGGTTCCGCATCCAAGATCAAGTCCGGTAAACCCTGGGGCTAACATCCTGTCAAGGCTGACAAGTGTTTCCAGGCAAAGGCGGGTGGAAGGGTGAAAACCGTTGCCAAACACTACGCTTGGATCGATTCTGATATCTGCATGATCCTTGTTCCAGATCGGCGCAACAGTTAAAGGGCCGATTGTAAAAGGGACGACCTCTTGTCCCATTTCCCAATCATTATAATCAATATCTGCCTGGTAAAAGAGCTGGCAATTATATTGATGACAGAGTTTTTCCACCAGCTCGTTTTGGGGTTTATGAAAGACAATTATGGTTTTATCATCTTCAACCCAGGCGCCGATAAGGTCGGGATAATCAATGTCAGGAATACCTGTGCCGTCGATATGGTAGGTGTAAATTCTGGAGTATTGCGAATAAGGTGGTTTGAGCATAATAACGCTTCAATTTTATAATAATATGTTTTACATGTTTCACAGGGACAGATTTTTAATCTGGCTCTGTTTCCTGGATAAAAGTTGATTGTATTACATAAAGACAGCAGGTAAAGAAAATTCTGGAATAGATATATGGAAAATTATAAATTGGTTTTACCGGGGCACCTTAATCATTACGGTTATCTTTTTGGAGGTAATCTCTTGCAATGGGTTGACGAGGTTGGTTGGATTGCAGCCAGCCTGGACTACCCTGGCTGTAACTTTGTCACCATCGGCATGGACAAGGTTGAGTTTAAAAAAAGCGTGCGCCAGGGAGCGTTGCTCAGGTTTGAAGCCAAGCGGACCAGGGAAGGGAATTCTTCTGTAAAGTATACGGTTGATGTTTATCGGCACGATATGAAAAGCGGGACTGAAGCGCCAATTTTTTCAACCAATACGACCTTTGTCTGTATCGATAGCCAGGGCAATAAATGCGGGCTTAATAAATAGGTTTTCAGTTGTTTAAAGTGGGGCCGATGGCTGCAATCGTGGACGTTCATGTCCAAGGTCCGGTTCGCCGCAATGTAAAAGGAGCCACTCCCTGGTTTTATCCCGAAGTTGAAGTGCCGCAGACCAGGTGCCCTGTTCCTCTGAATAGGTTTTGTCAATGGTTATTGGTTTGCCGAAGGTCACTGATATTGTTCCATGACGAGGAAACCACGAATCGGCCCGCAGTATCGAGCGAGTGCCCCTGATTGCAATGGGTACAATTGGAAGACCGGTACGGGCTGCTGTTTCAAAGGCCCCCATCCTGAATGGCAAAAGCCCTGGCATTCGCATAAATGTTCCCTCAGGAAAGAAGAAGAGGCAGCGATTACCCATGCCCTTATCAGTAAGTGTTTTTGCATCTTTTATACCCTTCTGCTGGTCGAAACGTTCAACAAACATGGTCCCGATTCTTTTGAGTAAAATATAGACAACAGGCTTGTCCTTCAGCTCAGCTTTTGCAATGAAACTAAAGGAGCGATCGAGTACTGCGGTAAGCGCGTAACCGTCCAGATAACTGGCATGATTGGATATAAAAACGCAGGTTTTAGTCTTCCCAGGCAGATTGTTAATCCCTTTGGCTATTAACTTTGTCCCGGTGAAGGCTGCAAGAAATTTCACCCCAAGGCGCATTACTGTCCACCTGAGTTTTTCCACGGGGAGTATGAAAACCAAAACTCCGACAACAGGGGCCAGGAGGCAATACATAAACCAGCACCAGGATGCGTAGAATGCTGGCTTCAACTGCTGAAGGCTGCTGCGTAACCTGAAACGTAACCCCTTCAGCTTAAAAAGGATAAGCTGCAGCCACACAGACTGTTGCGGCTTACCAATACGTTCACGCTCATAGATGTCTCTGCTGGCATTGCGCCTTATTTTTCCGCTGGATGTTTTTAATACCGTATTGGGAGGTGCCAGCACCACCTCATCCGGAGGAGTCCCGGCCAGGTCTGTGACAATGGTATTGATACTGTTTCTGATTTGCGCCAGCACCTCTTCGTTCTTTTTCCTTGTTTCCGCCAGGATAATTAACCGTTCCGTGCCACTCTCTAAAGATTTGGAACCAAATACAGCAACGTTTCCTTCCCGTATTCCATCTACCTTGCCGATTGCCTCTTCCAGTTCCACCGGGTAAATATTGCGCCCGGCTCTTATGATGATATCTTTTGTACGCCCGGTGATATAGACATTACCTGCAGCTAAATATGCCTTGTCGCCGGAGTCGAGCCACTGGCCGTGAAACATCTCTTTTGTTTTGTCCGGATTCTTGAAATAACCCGAGGTAGTGGAAGGTCCGGTAAATTGCAGACTTCCTTCAGTACGTTCCGGGAGTTCGCGGTCAGTTGCATCGACGATTCTTATCTGGTGACCGGGCAGCGGTTGCCCGCAGCTGACAAATTCCAAGGGATCTGTTCCTCCTTCACCGGCCTGGCTTGCCTTTCCTGTGCCCATGAAGGTGTGACGATCTATTTTGTCAATCATGATGGTGCTTCCAGGTTTTGGGAACGCAAGGCCGACAGATGATTCTGCCAGGCCATAGACCGGCATCATGGTTTCCGGCCGGAATCCGTGATGGGCAAAACGGTCAATAAACCTCCTGATGGATTCAGGGTTAACCGCCTCTGCGCCATTGAAAGCGATTCTCCAAGAGCTCAGATCAAGTCCCTGGATATCCTTTTTATCAATGCGCCGAAGACAAAGCTCGTAGGCGAAATTAGGGGCAGCGGAAAGTGTGCCGCCATATTTATGTATGGCCCATAACCAACGCTGTGGTTTGGCTATAAAGGCAAGGGGTGGCATGATAACCAGTTGGCAGGCAAAATGGAGGCTTCCAAGCCATGCTCCGATAAGCCCCATATCATGATAGAGGGGGAGCCAGCTTATAAAAACATCTTCATGGGATACGTTGTTAACCTTTGCCATGGCCCGGATATTGGCCAACAGGTTTGCATGGGTGAGCACTACACCCTTGGGCATGCCTGTGCTGCCAGAGGTATACTGCAGAAAGGCGATGTTTCCCGCAGAGAGAGCGGGTTTTCTGAACCCGGATAAAGATTTGCTTCCTGCCTGGTGTAACTCCGGCACGGTTAAGACATGGCGCAGGTTGACAACCTGGGTATGCATCAACTTTGCAAACTGTTTCGCCTCATCCACAGTAACCATAATCCTGGCAAGACAGTTTTTTGCAATGGCGGTGTGGCGCAGCAGGTGCTCCTCGATCTGCTTGAGTCTGCCAGGAGGGTAGACTGGAACAGGTATGCCGCCTGCCAGCAGAACTCCGAAAAATGTAAAAAAGTATTCAGGACCTGTTGGGAGCATAATGAGGACAGACTCCCCATGTTCAAGACCGGAATGCTGCAGGCCGGCTGCCACAAGCTCTGCACCATTCCATAGATCAAGATACGTGATGACTTCATCTGTCTCCTGGTCGCTGTATAGGCGGATATGGGGTCGATCGGGATGGTTTTTTACGTGCCATTCAAGAACCTCAACCAGGGTTTCAGCCTTAAGCGGTGCATCTTCAACTTCATCAAGTTTTATGGTGCTTATTTCCCGGGCAATTCCTTCATGTTTTCTGACACCGGAACCCATGACAGCACGCAGAAGATCACGGACCGTATCAACAGTTGGCAGGATTTTTTCCGAGAGTGATATGGTAAAAGATTTTTCAATGCGGGCCAGAAGTTCCATCTGGGTGAGACTGTCAAAGCCCAGATCACGGTCAAGCGAGCTGTCCAGAGCCGGTTTAATAGACTCTTTGTGTTCAGGATGAATCTCGGCGGCCAGACCTCTAACTATCTCAAGCAGTCGGGAGGCTGTTTCTGTTGTCGTATCAGAGCTGATTTTGTCTTGTTGGTATGCCATATCCGTTCATAATATATCTAACGAACCGGTCGATCAACGTTTAAATTATTCTGAATCCGTGAATCTGTGGATTCGAGATTATATCAGGAAATTAATGTTTTCGGGTGAGATTTCGGCCAGGCTGTCACTGTCAGCCTTTGAGGTTACAGGATCTCCTGCTGTGTGCAGTTTGAATTCTGCTATTACAGGGAGATGATCACTGGCCAGCCTGGTTATTCCCATCCAGCAGCGCCGCCGCCTGATCAGTTCCAGGGAGCCACGGTAGAATATTTTGTCAAGCCCGCCGGTGGGTGAGAAGGCGGGATAGGTCAGATAGGAATTATGATAACCACTGCTGTGGTTGGTGGCACATTCAAAGTTTAGAATATCGGTAAAGATTGGCGCCAGAAAGGTACGCCAGTCATTAAAATCACCTCCAACCAGGCAGGGAGTTTCAGGAGCTATTGCAGCAAACTCTTCTGAGTTTATGACTCGCCCTATCTGCCGGACCCGTTCCTGGGAAGAGAGTCCAAGGTGCAGGTTGAAAACTTCAATATTCTGGGAAAAATCAGAGGAGTTGTTGATTTGGATTGAGGAATACTGGCAGCCCCTGGCTTTATGCTTTCCTATAGTGAGATTTATGTTTCGGGACTGAGTGATAGGAAACTTGCTCAAGGTGGTATTGCCATACATGCCCTTTTTGAGCTTGACATTAAGCCCGGTAGCATAATGCGGGTAACCGCCAGCCTCAGCCATTTCTTTGGCCAGATCAAGCTGCCTCGAGCGGGGTACACCAACGTCAACCTCTTGCAGGAGTACTATGTCTGCCTGGTGATGGTTGATAATCTTTGCAATTCTTTCAGGTCTAAAGAGCCGGTCAACGCCGATGGCCCTATGCATATTGTAGGAAAGAACCCTGAGTAACATGATTTTGTTCTTTAATATACTATAACGTTTTTGGCTTCCAGATAATTATCCACTAAAGTTGGACCGGACACTATTTCAATATAGTCCAACAGGTCTTCATGGTTGATATTTCTTGACCGTATGCATGGTTCGCAGGCATAAACTTTCCCCCCTTCTTCCTTGAAGATTTCCATGAGCTGCTGTAACGGCGGGAATCCCGGTGCGTTTACGTGGCGGGCATAATCTTTCTTGCCTAAAAAAACACCTGTTGACTGCAGGATTATTATAGCCTCGGCATCCATTGCCAGGGCTGAATTTCCAAGAGCAAAAGGGATTATTGCCTTGTCTGCATTTTCATCAGCACATGTTACTACAAAGATCAGTGTGTCTGCCATGTGAAACTCCTCATAAATGGGTTGCTGGAAATTAGTTTTATAAGCGTACCATAAGTACCCATGATGCGCTGTCAAGAATGAAAGTAATAGAATTATTGCAGATGTTATTTTTCAAATAAATATTCGAATTCCCCGTATCCTTCCTTTGCAAGATTTTCTGCCGGAATAAACTTAAGGGCAGCTGAGTTCATGCAGTAGCGCAGACCAGTTGGAGGAGGTCCGTCATCAAAGACATGACCAAGATGAGAATCAGCTTCTTTACTCCGGATCTCTGTTCTGACGCTAAAAAGTTTTTTTTCTTCTTTTTCGACAATGTTCTGCGGGACAAGGGGCTGCTTAAAACTTGGCCAACCGGTGCCGGATTTATATTTATCAGTCGAGCTGAAGAGTGGTTCTCCGGAAACGATATCTACATAAATGCCTGGCTTGGTATTATCCCAGTATTCATTTTGAAAAGATGGCTCGGTTCCCTCGTTCTGGGTCACTTCGTATTGCAGAGAGGTGAGTTTTTCCTTCAGCTCGCTCTTGGTTGTTTTCTCCCTTTCTTTCCAGGTTGTATCCAGAAATTTATCTCTGCCGGAACCAAACCTGTAAAGTTTATAACGCAGGGGATTTTTTTTATAATAATCCTGGTGGTAGTCCTCTGCCGGATAAAACGTCATAGCTGCAAGAATTGGTGTAACGACCGGTTTGTCAAAGATGTTTTTGTTCCCCAGGTTCTTTTTAGAGATTTCCGCCAATTTTTTCTGTTCGGCGTCATGATAGAAAATAGCAGTTGAATATTCATTGCCCCTGTCAGCAAATTGTCCACCTGCATCAGTCGGGTCAATCTGGCGCCAGAAGATATCCAGTAGCTCTTCAAAGGTTACCCTGCCGGGATCATAGGCAATCTCTACTGCCTCAATATGTCCTCCTGCGCCGTAATTGCCATAGGTAGGATTTTCAGATCTGCCGCCTGTGTATCCAGATGTAACTGATAAAATACCTTCAACCCTTTCAAAGGGTTTTTCCATGCACCAGAAACAGCCTCCGGCAAAGGTAGCTTTCTGCTGATTCAATGATGCAGCCTGGGTATTGGCAAGTACTGCCTGGGGCGTAATAGCAAAAACAAGAAAAAATCCTGTCAGTAAAAAATATAGGTTATTCATGGTTTTGTCCCTCCATGGAGTATCGTTTGTAATAATAAGAATTATAACCATTAAGAGGCTGGTGGCATAGGGGGTGAATGCAAAAAAGAAGAAAAACAGGACTGTTTGTATTAAATGGAAATAAATTGCTGCAAATATCTGTAAAATAAAATATTTCAGTGAATGAAATGTGTCAGTAGAATATGGTAAACAAGAAGTCATGGGGTAGTATTGTTGTCAGGTTGCAGTTTTCATTTCAATAAGGCAGGGTGCATATTATGAGGAGAACGAGACAATCTTTACTGTATTTGTTCCTGGTGTGGATAATTTTTGTACTTGTAAACGGTTGCAGCGGCGCAACTACGATAGGGGAAGCCCCTTCAGAAGAAGTCTGCAGTGCTATTGTTGATACAAAATGTGTGAAGTGCCATTATAAAACACGGATTTGTGATGCCCTCGGCACCAAGAGTGTCAGCAAGTGGAAAAAAACCATAAAATTCATGAAAAAACAGGGTGCCCAATTAACTGACGATGAGCAAAATAAGGTAATAGCCTGTTTGAGTTCCCTGCCAAAAGGCTCGAACGTTGTTTGCCAGTAACACGTTTAAACGAATGTTAAATTTAAAAACTTATTTGAAACCGCAAATCTGCGGTTAAAGGGCATATTGAGTAAAGTTGTTTTATGTTTGATAGTTGAAGTTGGCACAGCAGTAACAGAAAAGAGAGTGGGCAACTGTAACTTAATATAGTGATCATAGGAGGTTCAGATGGGGACGGGAACAGTAGTGTTGCTTGTGATCCTGGCAATAATAGTATTTGGTATTTTCTTTATTGTATCGATCTACAATAAGCTGATCCAGCTGAGGAATCGTTTTAAAAATGCGTTTGCCCAGATTGACGTGCAGCTCAAGCGAAGATATGATTTGATCCCGAACCTGGTTGAAACAGCAAAGGGATATATGAAGCACGAGCGTGAGGCCCTTGAGGCAGTTATCAAGGCCAGGAACCAGGCTTCAGGTGCCATGGAAAAGGCCTCTGCTGACCCGGGTAATGCCGAAGCGATTCAGGGGCTTATGGGGGCGGAAAGTGCTTTAACCGGCACGCTTGGCCGCTTGTTTGCCCTGGCTGAGGCATATCCGGATCTGAAAGCCAATGAGAACATGATGCAACTCAGCGAGGAGTTGACCGCCACGGAGAACAAGGTGTCGTTTGCACGGCAGGCGTTCAACGATGCTGTTATGGCATACAATACTGCACGGGAGGTTTTCCCAAACAATATTGTTGCCAATAACTTCGGGTTCAAAGAGGCCCAGCTTTTTGAAATAAAGGTTGAGACAGAAAGAGAAGCGCCCAAGGTTTCCTTTTAATTCAAACAGAACCTTTTCCGGTCACAAATGGATTTTTTCGCCAACCAGGATGCCGCGCGCAAGAAAACCAGTTTGCTGCTGTTTTATTTTGGGCTGGCAGTCTTTTTCATCATTGTCGCTATTTATCTTGCGATCGCATTCTTTTTCGTCTACCAGGGAAACAATACAGGCCAGTTTTCTCCAACCCAGATATGGGATGGTGAGCTGTTTGGTTTAATAGCCTCGGCAACCCTTATCGTTGTTATCTGCGGCTCCTTTTACAAGATTTCCATACTCAGGTCAGGGGGTGCAAGAGTGGCAGAAATGCTGGGCGGGAAACTTGTTCCAGCCAGCACCAATAATTTTCTTGAAAAGCGATTCTTAAATATTGTTGAGGAAATGGCTATCGCCTCGGGAGTGCCGGTGCCCCCAGTCTATCTTATGGAACAGGAAAAGGGCATCAATGCCTTTGCCGCAGGGTTCAGGCCGGATGATGCAGTGATCGGCATTACCAGGGGGTCGCTCGAAACCCTTAATCGTGACGAGTTGCAAGGTGTTGTCGCCCACGAGTTCAGCCATATATTAAACGGAGATATGCTGCTTGACCTGAAGCTTGTTGGATTTCTTCATGGGATCTTATTGATCGCCCTGATAGGCAGATCGATTCTTCGTGGTTCCAGCCGGAGCCGTAACAGCAAAAACAGCGGTGGCGTTGCCATTTTCGGCCTGGTTTTGCTGATTCTCGGATATGTGGGTGTACTCTTTGGCAAGCTTATTAAAAGTGGTGTTTCGCGGCAGCGTGAATTCCTTGCTGATGCATCAGCAGTGCAGTTCACCCGAAACCCGCAGGGTCTGGCAGGTGCACTCAAGAAAATCGGGGGGTTGGCAGCAGGTTCTTTAGTTGATCACAGCGATGCTGAAGAAATCAGTCATATGTTTTTCAGCAATGGCCTTAAGGCTAGCTGGATTGGGGCATTCTCAACCCATCCTCCCCTGGCTGACAGGATAATCAGGCTGGATCCGGCATTTAACGGCAATTATCCAAAAGTTCAAAGAAGCCAGGACCCTGATCCAGGTGAAGACAAAATTGACATGGTCAAAAGTGCTGTGAAAGAGCAGCAACCCTTTGGGCAGATGCCAAAGGGGGCAGCTGTGATTGCTCTGGCAATTCTGGCTGCTGATGCGAAAAACATTACCCGGGATATCGGTACGCCTCTCCGGGAGCACATGGAGTATGCCCGCCGGTTGC
This sequence comes from Desulfobacterales bacterium, assembly GCA_012974315.1. Taxonomy (GTDB): domain Bacteria; phylum Desulfobacterota; class Desulfobulbia; order Desulfobulbales; family BM004; genus BM004. The sequence continues at coordinate 11,199 of JAAXQI010000256.1, forward strand.
TTGATTCACTTCCAACCCAGGTACGCGAAGCTGCAAGTGATCCCTTTGGCGCACGTGCTGTAATTTATGGACTTTTGCTCGATAAGGATGAGGATGTGCGTGCCCGCCAGATGAAGCAGCTTCAATTTACTGCCGATCATGCCGTATTCGAGACAACTGAGAAAATTTTTCCATTCATGCTGACCCTGGATGAAGAGTCTCGCCTGCCTCTCATGGACCTGACCATGCCCTCTTTACGTTCCATGTCCCTGGAGCAGTTCAGGAGGTTTGAGGAAAATGTCGAAAGTCTTGTAAGGAGTGATTCGAGGCGCAGCTTGTTTGAGTTTACTGTGCAGCATGTTATTGTCAGGCGTCTGGAAAGAAATTTTATTACACCGCAACGCGCCATTACTGCAATTGATTCCATTGGGGACGTAGCAGAAGAAATCTCCTGCATTCTTTCGCTTCTTGCAAACCTGGGACATGAAAGTGATGAAGCCCCCCAGGCTTTTGAGGGTGCTGCAGCAACATTTACCCAACATGATTCTACCTTGCACTATATGGACAGAAAGGAGTGTAAGGATATTAAGCTTGCTGATATTCTGAACCGTTTGGCCAGTCTCAGTCCCAGGGTGAAGCAATCACTGATTACAGCCTGTTTTCAGTGCCTTGTTCATGACAAGCAGATAACCATGAAAGAGGCGGAATTTTTCCGTCTGCTGGTCTACGCCCTTGACTGCCCTCTGCCGCCATGGGTAAAGATATGAGCTTGATCTTCAATTAGCTTGTATTTTCCCTTCATTGTCACAGGCAAACAGAACAGGACTGACAGGTAAATTCTCACAGTAGAATTTAAAGTCATGCAGTCAGGCTGGAATGTGGCACATATGCTACGATAATTCAGGATGAAAATCTTTGTATTTGGTTAGGCTTTTTAAAAGATAGACAATCCGTTTTTTGGTTATTTCAGTATTACTCATCTGGTTATATCCCCAATTCCCCCAGAAAATATTGATGGCAAGACTCTATGCTTGTCTTGCAACATATTAATATAATACAATATTTTTGTTATTCATCACTAACGGCCCATATATTGCAAATATATTAATAAAGGCAATGGTTTTCTCAATAAAAGTATAAAATTGAGGATATTAGTTTCATCATGGATATGACTAAAAACTTAACATTACTGGACAGGATTCGGCATCAATTGAATCCGCTGCATATCTACTGCAGGCTTAAATGTCTGGGGAGTTCATCAAAGATGGCAATGGATATCTGTAAAGTCTATGAAATAGGTATTTATAAAAAGACTTTGGGTAGATGAATGTCAGTCGTCGAACAGAATTGAACATATTGCTTTAAGAATAAAAAGGAACCATTTTATTGCAGAATGCAAAAACCATGAAAAAAGGTGCCACTATGAAAGATTACAGAAAAGAAGAGATAGGGAAAACACGTCACCATCAATTAAGAATGGCAGATGTCTGCAATGGTACAGTTATAGGTATTGTAGCATTATGGATGATCTGGGTTTCCACATCCGTGTTAATCCATTTAGCCGGATGATAATTACTGCTTACTATTAATGTTAGACCTGCTAACAGTTTCACTGTTAGCCAGGTTTTCATAATCCCCCCATGCCGCAGGAGATTAATTTCACCTGCGGTTTTTTGTTTTTTTCTCCTGTTCCTTTTTTTCTACGACACAATAAATTCCACCTTCTTTAATTCCTGGCATAAAGCAGCCGTTGCAGGAGATACAACGGGCCGGAGATCTGTCTCCTTCCTGCCATCGTTTTGCCAGGCCAGGTTCACGGATAAAGGGACGTGCCATGGAAATATAATCAGCAGATTCCTGGATGGTTTTTTCAGCAACTTCAAAGCTTCTGAATCCGCCTACCACCATGATCGGACATTTGACTGCAGCCCGTATCTGCCGGGCAAGTGGTAGGTTATAAGCTTCTTTTTCAGGAGAGTTGATTTTTGTTCTTGCAGGGCTCCGGTCAGCAGAAGCAGGTGTGCCTCCACTTACCTCAATGCAGTCGATACCTTCTTTATCAAGAGCCTTTGCAGCAAAAACAGCATCTTCAATTGTAAGTCCTCCTGCAAGATTATCTGAGCCGTTGAGCTTAATCATTACTGGGAAATCAGGCCCCACAGCATCCCGTATTGCCCGGTACGATTTCAGGAGAAAGCGGCACCTGTTTTCAATGGACCCTCCATATTCATCCTGCCTCTGGTTCGTTAAAGGAGAAAGGAACTGGTTAATGAGATACCCATGTGCTCCATGGAGCTGGACTCCGTCAAAACCCCATTCTTTGGCGCGCCGGGCCCCGTTTCCAAAAGCAGCTGTAATTCTGTCAATTTCTTCTCCTGTTATTTCAGCCGGTAATTCCGGGTATTGGTCCGTTTCTATTGCCGAAGGGGCAAGGGTTTTTTGTCCTGCATTGGATGCATCGGTCTGGCCGCCTGCATGCACAAGCTGAATGCATATTTTGCCACCATCCTCATGCACTGCCCCGGTCATTTCTTTCATGATATCTGCAAAGTCGTCAGAGTGGATTCCCATTTTACCGGGTAACTGTTTTCCTTCAGGGCTGACAAATGTATAGCCTGTCATGATAAGTCCCACATTGCCACGTGCAAGTTCACGATAAAAAGCTATAAGTTTTGGGGTTGGTTTGCCATCAGCATCGCACATTCCTTCCCAGGTTGCCGAGCGGACAAAGCGGTTTTGTAAAGTCATGCCATTAATGGTACTCTGGTCAAATAAAGAGTTCATGACGGTCTCCCAGTAGTTGTAAGACAGATACTTTTTCAGTCAAAAAAACGTTTAGGGAATTTACTGTACATGAAAAATAGCTGTGGGGTCAAACGGCAAAAATAGCTGTGGGGTCAAACGGCAAAAATAGCTGTGGATTCAAACAGCAATGATTTGGTAATTTTTTTATCCATCCGGGAGGCGCAGAAGAGGAGAGAGTATAAATTATGACATTTTTTGTCACAAAAAAAGATCAGGCGGTGACAAAAAATGTCACCGTCTGATCGGTAGTGAGGATTGGCGTTTTTATTGAGGGCAATAAGGGGTCCTCTCTACAATTTAGAGATTCTGGTACAGGTGAATTAATAATGTTGATGAGAGCCATATACTGCTGACAGCAGCAATACCAAGCAGTATGGCGAATAAAACTTCTGAAATTGTAACATTTGTATCATGGTTACAGGGGTATTCCATTTCTTCTGACATTCAGTAATCCTCCATGGTATGAAGTAACTATACTTATTGTTTGTTTCACTGTTAACGTGCTGAAAATAAGAGCATTTTGTCTTCAGGTACGTTGCCAGGTTGGGATTTTCTGTTTTCACATGAATATTTGCAAATAGCATGCCTGATGTACCACAATGTAGAAAATATTTATTGTGGAATTGTCTGGCTTCTTTGAGACAAAAACAAAATATTGCTGCAATTTTGGTACGATACATATATATAAAGGTTAGTTGCGAGATTTGAATATCATATCTCACTATGATAGATGAATTTACCTGCAACCGGAGTAAGGCATGAAAATAAAGATAATTGATATTTTCTCTCTCTGTGTTTCGATTGCCATCTGCCTGGCCAGTACAAGTGTTTTGGCCGAACAGTTGATGATACCCGGCACCGGTGCCAGCGAAGTCATTCTGCGGGAATTGGCTGCTGCCTTTAATGCTGAAAATCCCGGATCTGAAGTTATTGTTCCACCAAGTGTTGGTTCGGGAGGGGGGAAGATTCTTGTCATGGATGACGAAGAAATTATACGTGAAGTAGCAGGTGAAATGTTAACTTAAATAGGTTTCGAGGTTGATTTTGCCCTCCATGGTGAAGAGGCTCTTGAAAAATACAGCAACGCGCAACGGAATGGAAAACCATTTGATGTGGTAATAATGGATCTGACAGTGCCGGAGGCATGGGTGGTGGCGAAGCGATAAAAAAATTATTGGAACTGGACCCTGAGGCAAAAGCTATTGTTTCAAGCGGCTATTCAAATGACCCGATTATGGCTAATTTCAAGGAGTATGGTTTTAAGGCTATGGTGAGTAAACCCTTTCATTTTGAAGAAATGCAAAAAATCCTGGAAAGTACCCTGCAGTCTTAATCAAATAAATTGGTGCTGGAAAGATGTGTCCGGCTGTTGACAATGAAATGAATAAGTGGATTGAAAAAGAGGAGAGGTCGATATGTCAGAGACGATTTTCAGTAAAATCATCAACAAGGAAATTCCTTCAGATGTTGTTTATGAAGATGATTTAAGCTTTGCATTCAGGGACATCAACCCACAAGCCCCGGTCCATATTCTTATTATTCCCAAAAAACCGATACCGCAATTAACCGATGCTGCAATTTCTGATCAGGAGCTTTTAGGGCATCTGATGCTTGTAGCCAATAAGGTTGCGGAGATGGAAGGGGTCGTCGATGCTTTCCGTTTGGTGCTTAACAACGGAGCCGGTGCCGGTCAGGAAGTCATGCATATGCATTTCCACCTTCTTGCTGGACGTTCTTTTACCTGGCCTCCAGGATGAACAGATTTTAAAGGTGAAAGGTGAAGTACAAGGGGGAAACGGCTCACGGTTCGAGGGACAAGGTACGAGGAAAAAATGATAAAATTTATACCGCATATCTCACACCGTACACCTCGTACCGTATACCGCACACCTCACACCTCACACCGCGTTTATGATGGAATACTCTCTTCAGCTTTAATAGCCATTGCATGTTGAGTGAGGGTGTCATTGATGAGGCAGATAGCATCTTCCCCAGCCCCAATGAAGCGGATACCCAGACCCTGTTTCACCACTTTTTCAATCGGCAGGTGCAAATTGGACCAGGTGACTTCAGCTCTCACCTGCAGGGGAGGCCGGTCCGGCAGATGAATGGTGAGTTGAAATTTCTCACCGATGGGCAGTTTCATGGTACTTGCTATAAAACCACTGCCATGGGTGATACTGGCGATGCTGACCTCTGCAGTTTTCCCCGATGATGTTTCAATGGTTGCAGGCCAATTTGGTTCCACTCTATGGGGAAGAGAGAGCTCCTCTGGATCCATGAGTTCTCTTTCAGGGTTAACAGGTATAATTCTATCGTCCTTTTTGGGCCTGAAGAAATAGGCTGTAAGAAAAATAAGAAAAAAGGCGACAGTAAAAATAACCATTGTCATGAACCAAGCCATTTGCATAAGCTATATACCACGGTAAATTTTTAAATATCCGTACCAAAATACCTACTGAAGTATAATAATCATAGTGAAGCTGTTTGGTAAGTATTTTAGTTTGTCGGGGACAGATTTCAAATCAGTCCCCAGATAAGATCAGGAAAAAGATAATTAAATTGGGAGAAACAGTATGGGCTTAAAAGAACAACTCAATGACTTGAAACAACAGCTGGGTCGGGAAGTTCCCCATGAGATTCTGGTAGAGATTGGACAGTTTGTGCAGGGGCTGGCTCAGTCAGGTATTGAAAAAACAAGCTGCCAGGCCGGTGACAAAATGCCTTCCTTTATTTTGCCCAATGTTGCAGGGCAGATGGTGTCATCCGAAGCAATATTAGCTAAAGGGCCCATGGTCTTGAGCTTTTACCGCGGCATCTGGTGACCGTTCTGTAATCTTGAGCTGCGGTCATTGCAGCGATCATTGCCGGAAATTAAATCCCTGGGTGCGGAACTGGTAACCATTTCGCCTCAACTGCCAGATAATTCCCTGTCCACAGCCGAAAAGCTTGCCCTGGATTTTGAGGTATTAAGCGATGCCGGCAACAAGGTAGCAAGAGATTTTGGATTGGTCTTCAAGCTTACAGAGAAAATGCAGGAAATTTACAAGAATTTCGGCATTGATCTGGTGTTAGCAAACGGCGATCAAAGTTATGAGCTTCCTATTCCTGCAACCTATGTGATTGCTCAGGACTCCATAATTCAGCTTGCCTCTGCTGATGCAGATTATACCAATCGTCTTGATCCGGAAATTATAATTGCAGAACTCCATAAACTTAAGTCCGTGTAAAAACTTTTACAACCTTTTGGGGAATGCGGCTGAACAGTGGTTGCAGGTTATTGCATGAGAAGATTTTTTTAGACAAAAGTTGATGTGTTGGAGGTGGGCATGAAGGTGCGTTTCGGCGAGATTCCTGAGCAGGGACTGCATTATGATATACATGATGAATCATGGTTTCCTGACCGTGATCTGCATCGTATGGGTCCGGTTCGAAGTGTGATTGTCTTGAAACGTAATGGTGATGACCGGGTTTTGCTGGAAGGGGAGATACATACAATACTTGCCTATGATTGCGACCGGTGCACCGAAAATTTCAGCATGGAACTTGACCTCAGTTTTACGGTGAATCTTGAGTATGCACCCGGCAATATACCGGAGCCTGCGGAACATGAATGCAGTCTGTCAGAAATGGATGTGATGTACCTGAAGGAGCCGATAATCGATGTATTTGAAATATTGAACCAGCAGATATTTCTTATGATTTCTGAAAAACATCTATGTTCAGAGTCTTGCAAAGGGATGTGTCTCCAGTGCGGCGTGAATCTGAACCTGGAGACCTGTGATTGTAAGAAGGAATCAAAGCCGTCACCATTTGCTATTCTGAAAAGATAATGGAAAGGAAGAAACAAATCCCCCAATTTCACCCTAAAAGGTTTCTGTCATTCGAAGTTGTTTGCTAGTGGTGGTTGCCGTTGCAGTCTATTTCGGGACTCTTGACCACACTTTCCATTTTGATGACAAGCAGAATGTCTGGAACAATTCGAACATACAGATATCTAACTTTTCCTTTAATGAGCAGATAAAAGCAGGATTTGAAGGGAATCTTAATCAGCGACCGATGGCAAATATTTCTTTTGCTCTGAATTATTAAATAAAGCCCTCAACGAATTCTCCTTTGATGCAGAAACCCATTTTTTTCTTGGGTACTGTTATGCCAGGATTTGGCGTTTACCGGAGGCAATCTATCATCTTTCTACAGCATTACAGTTTTCAGAGCACCATAGTGCCGACCTTGTCATGCAGGCAAACGTACCCAATATCAGGATATCTCTGGTAAAAGCAAAGCAATTGCTGAAGGCAAAGCAGGAACGCGAAGTTTTATTGAAGAACAGGAGCATGACAAAAATACCACCTCCCAGTATGGCAAGATGCATGACGAATATCCTCTGATACGGCTGCTGCATCAGTTTTGACAAGGTACTTGTTTCATACTCTTTGCCAAGAATATAATTTTCTATAAAAGAAACGCCATGACTTATAAATAAGCCGATAACCGCCCAGATCATCTCAGGAGGTTTGTTTGCCCAGATTTTGGCAATTACAGAAAAAAGAAGTTGAATAAATATAAGGGGCCCCCACCATTCATTGGTATTGGCAAGTGGAGATGATCCGGTGCTGATCTTAAACAAATGGGTGAGAAAAACACCGTGGATTGCGCAGAATCCTCCATAATGAATACAGAAAAAAGGTATGAGAAAGAGCTTTTCTGTATTTTTGCCGGCCTGGGATATTTTCAGGGTCGCCATTTTGAGAATATTATAGAAGCCGGCGATGAGGTTTTCTATCCAGTAGAGCAGAACAATAAATGTGACATCCCAGCCAAAAAAGAAAACTCCGGCTAAAGGAATAAGGTTTGCCCCGATAAGGGTTGAAAGTGAGAAGCTATCTTTTTCTTTTTGTGGCACCATAATTTGCCTGTCATCCTGAGTCATCCAGTCCCATTATTATGTTACAAGGGCAATGATAACCGGCAGGCTGATCATTGATACCCCAGTTTGAACCGCGATGATGGAAGACATGAGTTTGGTATCACCGCCAAGCTGTTTTGCCAGGACATAGGATAAGGGTGATCCGGGCAGCGCTGCAAAAAGCACAGCTATAGCAGTTGACAGGTTGTCAACGCCGAGAAGCGTGCAGGTAAGCCACATAAGAAGAGGTAAAAGTATCAGCTTCAACAGACAGGCGTAGACAATTTCCAAACCTGTTTTCTTAATGGAACTAAAATCCAAAGAACCACCGACTGCAAGCAAACCCAGGGGCAGCGAGCCCCGGCCAAGGATGGTTGTCATATTTTCAACTATGGCAGGGAGTTGCCAGCCAAGAAGATTTACCAGCATTCCTGCAAGACAGGCAATTATCAGGGGGTTTTTTATGACGGTTGTAAAAATCCAGTACCAGCCACCTTTCTGCCCACCGTACCGAACCAGTACCATCACAGAGAGAACATTCACCAGTGGAATAAGGACGGTGATGAGAACAGCTGCCAGGTACAACCCCTCATCCCCGAAAAGGGAAAATGCGGCGGCAAGTCCTATGTATGAGGTAAAGCGGATTGAACCTTGAAAAATAGAGGTAAACGAAGCATCTTTTTTTGTAAGTCTGGGACGAAGGAGAAGAAGGAGTCCACTCATGACAAACATGGTGGCAAGGATTGCCCAGACCATTGAGGCAACGGAGAAAAACTCCCAGGAGGCCCCGGCACTACTGGAAAACAAAAGGGCCGGGAAAAGAATATAGTATACTATCTGTTCAGCACCAGGCCAGAAGTTGTCACCCGGGAATTTGCTTTTTTTGAGTCCATATCCGCAAATGATTATGAGAAAAACAGGGAGAAGGGAAGCCAGGACTGAAGGGGTGCCCACCATTAATCCTCATCAGAGAAAATGGCAGCCTTGAGGAATTCCCTGTTTAACCGGGCAATGTTGCGTATCGAGATACCCTTGGGGCAGGCTGCTTCGCATTCACGTTCATTGGAGCAGTTGCCAAAGCCCAACTCATCCATTTTCCTCACCATATCGAGGGCTCTTCTTGATCGTTCGGGCTGCCCCTGGGGCAGAAGGGCAAGGTGTGATACTTTTGCTGCAACAAAGAGCATTGCCGAGGCATTGGGGCAGGCAGCCACACAGGCACCGCAGCCGATACATGCAGCAGCATCCATGGCTTCTTCGGCATTTTTCTGAGGAATGGGGATGCCATTGGCATCAGGTGCACCACCGGTGTTGACAGAGACAAATCCTCCGGCAGTTATTATTTTATCCAGTGGACTTCTATCAACAACGAGGTCCTTTTCTATTTTATAGGCTTTGGCCCGAAAGGGTTCAATTACCAAAGTGTCACCATCCTTAAAGTGACGCATATGAAGCTGGCAGAGGGTGGTTTCCTTTTCAGGTCCGTGGGGGTGGCCGTTCACGACGGCCCCACACATACCGCAGATGCCCTCACGGCAGTCATGGTCAAAGGCTACGGGTTCTTCGCCTTCCCTGGTCAGCCGTTCATTGAGGACATCAAGCATCTCCAGAAATGACATGTCCGTGGATATTGGTCCACTTGCGTAAGTTTGAAGCTTGCCTGGCGTCTCAGGTCCTTTCTGCCGCCAGATCTTAAGGGTTAGTTGTATCTCGCTCACTTGTAACTCCTCTGGGATGGCTCCACATTTTCAAAGACCAGGGGTTCCTTATGAAACTCTGGATTGTTGCCTTCCCCCGTGTATTCCCAAACGGAGACATGGGAATAGTTTGCATCGTCCCGCTTGGCTTCATTTTCTTCTGTCTGGCTTTCTTCACGTAGATGACAGCCGCAGGATTCATTTCTGGATAGGGCATCAACAACCATCAATTCGGCAAATTCAAGAAAATCGGCAACCCTGCCGGCACGCTCCAGGGACTGGTTTAATTGCTGGCCGGTACCGGGAATTGTGACATTTTGCCAGAATTCTTCCCTGATTGCCGGGATCTTACTCATGGCCTTCTGCAGCCCTTCCTCATTTCTGGCCATTCCGCAGGCATCCCACATCACGAGTCCAAGCTCCCGGTGAATTTCATCAACTGTTTTCCTGCCTTTTATCGCAAGAAGCCTGTTGATTTTCTCAGTTGCATCGTCTGCTGCCTTCCTGAAAGCCTGGTGTCCGGTATCCTGGGGTGTCGATGAGATGGTGGCCAGGTAATTCCCGATGGTATAGGGAAGAATGAAATAACCGTCCGCAAGACCCTGCATCAGGGCGCTGGCCCCAAGTCTGTTAGCGCCATGGTCTGAGAAGTTAGCCTCACCAAGGACAAAGAGGCCGGGGATGGTTGACATCAGATTATAGTCAACCCAGAGTCCGCCCATGGTATAATGTACGGCCGGGAAAATCA
>JAAXQI010000164.1 GCA_012974315.1 Desulfobacterales bacterium
GCATTATGACTGCGTTAATATTGAGCATGATGTTATCATAGCTCGCGAGAATCAGCCTTCTCATCTTACCTTTTGAAATATGGCTAAAAAGTCAACATTACCACTGGCAATCTTGATATTTCAGGAAGGATTCACGACTTTCGATGTATAGCAACAATGTAAACTTGCTTTAAATGCTTTGTTAGATTTCTATTTAAAGTATTAAAACTCTAAGCGGTAAAGGGAACCATCATTTTTTTTACAAGCGCCACGACCTTTTCCAGCCCGGTTGCCTACAAAGTATTCGCATTGCATCTTATTACCCCTGTCACCATAGAGTGAGGCAATGCCTGGGCTAGTACCTTGTAGTCTTAAGACAGTCGATGTGCCAGTACCGAAAGCACCTCCTTCAGTTCCATAAACGTTTGAGAGGAGGTTACCAAAATTAAGATTAATGGAACGACCGGTTGTATATTCACCGCTGAGAGTTTCACCATCTGGCATGACAATTGTTATTTCACCATAACCTGTTCCATAGTCACTATACTTGGCTTTAAGCACACCAGTAGTCGAAGCCAAGTCATTAACAGGATATAACCGAGCATGTTTGGTACAGGCCACCAAAAACAGTAGAACAAACACCAACAAAGCCAGTTTCTTCATGGGAATCTCACTTTATTTTTCTGAATTCATATTTCTTGCCACAATCTTAACTTTTCTGTCCCTAAAAACAAGTAAAGGTTGCCAGTGGATATGACAACCTTTCAAGAATCATTTGCGAGTTACAGATATTAGCAAAAACTTTAACACAAAGCTCAGCGGCGGAGATCAGCCGCCTGATGGAGCAACTTTTGGGCCATCAGCTTCGAATCCTTCGTGGAAAGTGACGGTGCCCTGCGGAGTGTGACCGTCGAAAGACAGAGAGAAAAAGACCTCGGGTGGAACTCCCTCAAGCACAAGTCTCGGCATGTTCTCGAACCCGAATTTCCTGTAGTAGTCCGGATGTCCAACTACGCAGCAGCCTTTGGCACCTAGGTCTTTCAATTGTGCTAACCCCTCCTGTATCAGTGCCTTGCCAACACCCTTCCGCTGGTATTCAGGTAACACTGAAAGGGATCCTAGTCCGTACCAGTGCTTAGTGTCGTCCGAGATTGTCACAGGGGAGAACGCAATATGTCCAACTACACAGCCATCAATTTCAGCAACAAGAGATAAAGTCAAGGCTTTTGCTGCACGTAATGCCTCGATGATGAATTGCTCCGTGTGGTTGCTTATCTCTAGAGTTTTGAAAGCCGCAACGGTAACTTCGGTTATGATGCTAACGTCAGCATCTGTCTCGCTTCTAATTATGATCGCGGGGTTCCTGGAAGTCACGTTTCTACTTTAGGCCAACAATTTATTATTCTTAAAATTTACTATGTCTTGCCAACATCTTGACTTTATACGATCGAGCTACAAGTCAAGATGTCCACTGCCAATAGTAACTATGTACTCAATCAATAATTAACCGTCTCTCTCGAACTATTTTCAGGGCCTCATCATTCGCTTTTATTTTCATGTTAAGCTTTGGCGATCGTATAATTCCTCTGGTGGTAAAAACACTCATAAAAAATGATTCGCCACTATTGCAGGAAATGTTTTGCTCAATCGGGCTCTCCTTTACTTTATCAGGTATTCCAGGATCGAGCGACCAATCTGCGATAAATGTATGGTCTCCTGGCGTAACAATATTTCTAAGAAATCCTTTTTTGGAAACAGCCCGCTTCGGATTTTCGTCTATTTGAATCCGCAATGACATGAATTTACTTTTATCACCTAAATAAGTAATGATTTGGCATTGCCCGTCAGGAGGATGTTCTAACTCGGACTGTTCAATTTGGGGACCCAGAAGTACATAGGTGGCATCATCAATCAATGAATCACTGTTTTGAAATTGGAGCATCTCCATATCAAGGCAGAGTCCCCATGAAGTGCAATCTTTTACTTCGCGAAAAAAACCGTCGTGGTTTGTTATTACTTCGTAACGCTTTAGCTT
>JAAXQI010000001.1 GCA_012974315.1 Desulfobacterales bacterium
CCTCGATCCCTTGACCCCTATATTTTTACCCTGCGCCTTTCCCACATCGCCCTTCCTGCAACGGCTTGCCCGAGGGAGAGTCCTCCATCATTTGTCGGTACCTGCTCATGGGCATAGACATCAAAAGAGAGAACCTCAAGACTGGTCTTGACTTGCCGGAGCAGGTTCAGGTTCTGGAAAACGCCACCTGACAGGACCACCGAGTTGATATTATTTTGATCTCTGATTTCCTGACAGACTCGTGTGAACAAGGCTGTCAGGGTGTTGTGAAACCGCCTGCTTATATGCTTTGGCGGAATATTTTCCAGAAGGTCATTAACCAGACCAATAATGATTGGTTTCACGGGCAGCAGCAAGGGACTGCCTTCAGCTTTTATAACCTCAAAAGGATAGGAAGAGCTATCAGTATTTTCAGGCTCAAGGAGCATTTCCAGTTCAGCGGCAGCTTGCCCCTCATAGCTGACAGTGTGACGCAGTCCAAGCAGGGCGGCAACCGAGTCGAATAGTCGGCCGCAGCTTGAGGTCAGCGGTGAATTTATGGATTTTTCAATCATCTGTTCGATAACAGCAATTTTATCAGCATGATCCTGCAGTATTGGTAAATTCAAATCTTTATATTCAGGACCATAAGCCCGGTATAAATGGCTGACAGCCATACGCCAGGGCTCTTGAATTGCAGCATCACCGCCTGGCATTTCAACAGTTGACAGGTGGGCAAGCCGTTCATACCTGTGGTAGTCAGCCAATAGTACCTCCCCTCCCCAGACAGTATGGTCAGGCCCATAGCCATTTCCATCCAGGGTCAGGCCGATAACCGGGCCATCAAGGCCATGCTCGGCCATGCAGCTCACTGCATGGGCATGGTGGTGCTGGATACCAATAGTGGGCAATTCTTTCTGGCCCAGGGCATAACGGGTACCCGGATAGTCGGGATGCAGGTCATGCACCAGGAGATCAGGTTCGATCCGCATGAGTGATTGAAAGTGGGCGGTAATATTTTTTTGGTGCAGTTGTGTGTCAATATTATCCAGGTCGCCAATGTGCTGGCTTAGAAAGGCTTCTTTTTCTTTAGTGAGGCATATGGTGTTTTTAATAATGGCCCCCAGCGCCAGAGTCCGGCCGCTGTTTTTTTTCAGTCTGACAGCAGTGGGGACAAATGCCCGGGCCCGTCTGTATATGGCAGAATAGCTTCCATCCAGGCGGATAACCGAATCATCGGTTTGGGTGACAATAGGCCGGTCATGCAGGAGAAAATAGTCGGCAATATTGCCGAGTTTTTCAAAGGCTTCATCATTATCCTTGACTATAGGGGAGCCGGACAGATTGCCACTGGTCATGACCAGGGCAAGAAAGTCATGGAGTTCCAAAAGAAGATGGTGGATAGGGGTATAGGGCAACATGGCCCCGATAAAGCGGTTTTTAGGCGCAACATTTTCTGCGAGCCCAAAGGGGGATTTTTTCTGCAATACAACGATTGGCTTTGAGCGGCCGGTTAACTGGCGCTGTTCGTTTGAAGAGATATGGGCAAAGGCTTTTATTTTTGCCAGGTTTGCAGCCATTACAGCCAGGGGTTTGTCGGGCCTGCCTTTTTTCTTTCTGAGATTGGCTATTGCTTCCCGATCTGAACCATTGACTGCAAGATGAAAGCCCCCTATTCCCTTTATTGCCAGAATTTTTCCGGATTTTAAAAAATCTGCAGCCATTTGGAGGGGGTTCGCACTATCAAGAGTTTGTCCATGGGAATCAGTCAGCGTGATTGAAGGACCACAGAGAGGGCAGCAGGTGGCCTGCGGTCAAACGGATCGATGTACTCTGCCTGGCATTGCTCGCACATGGGAAAGTGCTTCATTGAGGTCAGGGGCCGGTCATAGGGTGTTTTCTCAATCAGGGTATAGCGTGGCCCGCAGTCTGTACAATTTATAAACGGGTAGAGATAACGGCGATCTGCTGGATCAAAAAGTTCTGCCAAACAGTTGGAGCAGACATCAGTATCGGGTGTTATGGGACCGATCCTGCTCCCTGATGAAATGGATTTGTGAATCTCAAAGGAGTTATGCTTTAATGCAGGATCAATTTCTGACTTTTCAACATGCAACTCATTAATGGATGCAAGTGGTGGCTTTTCAGTGGTAATGGCTTGGACAAAATGGGCAAGATCGTCTTCTGAACCATCTACCTCTATGGTAACGCCGGCTGCTGTATTGGCAACATAACCTGTCAGGCCCTGGATCCTGGCAAGCCGGTATATAAAGGGCCTGAATCCGACCCCCTGGATGATGCCGCTGACCCCAATGCGGGCCCGGATCATTTTATCGTTGTCTGTTCCCGTATCCAATTGTGCCAATCGTCAAGCCCCTGTCCGGTATATGCAGAAATCTCAAAAATTATCAGGTCAGGATTGATGGATCTGGCTGCCTCCTTTATTTTTTCAATGTCACAGCGCAGATGGGGCAGGAGATCCACCTTGCTGATCAAAAGAACCTGGGATTCCCTGAACATGAGAGGGTATTTGTACGGTTTGTCATCCCCTTCGGTGACACTGAGCATCATCACCTTTAGGTTTTCTCCGACATTAAATTCAGCAGGACAGACAAGATTACCAACATTTTCCACAATCAAAAGGTCGAGGGTGGCAAGGTCCAGATTTTCCAGAGCATTCTGGATCATGTTGGCATCAAGATGACAAGCCCCGTCTGTTTCTATCTGTACCGCTTGCAAACCAGCCGCCGCAACTCTTTCAGCATCAAGGGTTGTCTGGATGTCGCCTTCTATGACTCCTATTTTCATTTGGCCCGCGAAGTGCGTACCCATTTGTTCGAGCAAGGTGGTCTTGCCGGCTCCCGGTGAACTCATCAGGTTGATTACTGTGAGGTTGTGGTCATCAAAAAGTTTCCTGTTTTCCTTTGCAATCCTGCTATTGGCATCAAGAATGTTTTTTACAACAGCTACTCGCACTGTTCTCTCCTTTGATAAATAATAATATATGCAATTAGGTATTTACTCCTATCTTGAACGGACCCGGATAATACCCCATGTAAATTTCTTCTGCAAAGGATTATAACTGATTTTAATAAAAGGAGAAAACGTGATAGTGGGGCAGGGAGATTTTAAGGCAATAAACTTTGAAGTGCCTTAATCTTTATTGTTTCCAGCGGATCAACTGTTTTTTGAAATCAATGGTGTATTGATAATTCTTTAGAAAATTCATGCCGAGCAGACCGTCATAGGCTACATCAGGGCCATTGTGATTTATGATGCCAGCCAGCAGGTTTTTTTGTGTGTGCGATCCCACTGTGACCGAGTCAAGAATGACCCCCTCTGCATCAATCAATTCTCCTCCTGCCACTCGGATAGAGCCTTTCTGGAGGTTTTTGGCCTTGAGTTTTTTTGCAATATTCCTGTGCAGGGTAACGTTTGAAGAGCCAGTATCCAAAAGCAGATTTGCTCTAACCTGCTTTTTTTTATATTTGAGGGTCACTGGAACAATTACATGATCACCAACGATCGAAACTTTAGTCGTGTATTGTTTAGGGGGTTTTTTTACAGGTTGAGTATGTTTTATTCCGGGATCTCCAATAACCTGGGCCGGTTTGGTTTCAAGAATTTCCACTTTTACATCGGAATCAACGGGCGGTATGTTTGACATATGGCGCACGCCGTTTTCATCAGTCCAGCTATATATTGTATTATCAGCTGTTGCTGTACTTGACAGCATGAAGAATGCTATTACTGCAATAAAGAATATGCGAAATTTCATATATAAATTCCTGTGAAACTGTAATGAATATTTTTGATTCTCATAATATCCTGTTACTGATTATAATCATTTGAAACTTGAAATTGTGCGGAAAAAATGCAATGAAAGAAAAAACGCAATTATATTTGCCCATGGGTGATCATAATACCAGTATTGAAAGTTAAAAAGATTTAGCAGAGTCCAGAAGCAGGGTCACCGGTCCCTGGTTCACAAGTTGAACATCCATCATGGCCTGGAACTTTCCAGAGGCAACAGGGATATTCAATTTTGCTGTTTCGCGGATAAATATTTCATAAAGTTCTTCGGCACGTTCAGGGGGGGCTGCTGCAGAATAGGAAGGGCGCCTGCCCTTTCTGCAATCGCCATAGAGGGTGAATTGCGAAACAACAAGAATTTCTCCGCCAATCTCGAGAACAGACAGGTTCATAAGCTTTTCCTGATCGGGAAAAATCCTTAAGTTGGCAATTTTTTCAGCCAGAATTTGAGCATCTCCAGGGGTGTCATCTTTGTGGATGCCAAGCAGGACAACCAGTCCGGGGCCGATCTCAGATATAACAGATTCGTTCACCGTTACAGATGCTTTTTTGACGAGTTGGACAACTGCGCGCATATCCGGGCCTTTTTTTATGAAGTCTGCTGAGATGAAAACACATGAAGCAAAAATTATTCTCACTTTGCTGCTCAAGATAACAGATCAGAGGGAAGAGCAAAAAGGAAATTTTTGCATTTCATCATTAGGTTTATTTCATCGGCAGACAGGCAGGCAGGAGGGATATTCTTATTTGTTGAGATTGCTGTTGGTTCTTTCTGTGATAAGAAAGTATTATAATCCGGTCTCTGCTGTTTTGGGGCCCAACCAGTTAAAAGTGCGGCTGAGGAGTATCGGCGCGTATTCAACCCTCGTATTGATTTGAAAATAAAAGCAAACATTCCTGAAAAGGAGCAGCAAGAGCAAGTAGCCCCGTACTTGCAGAAAAGCAGAGTAGTAATGGTTGAATCCCTGCTGTATCTGTGCTTTGCATTAGTAGCTTTTCTTTTGTACTCAAACACCTTTCAAAGTCCCTACATCTTTGATGACTGGTACCATATCCCGGCTAATTCCCATATCCAGATAACCAGCCTCAGCTGGGATGCAATTATGGAAGCCGGATTTGACAGTCCGCTGCGCCGCCCTGTGGCATATATAACCCTGGCTCTCAATTATTATTTTCATGGATTTGACCTGGCGGGCTACCATCTAGTCAATATTCTCATCCATCTTGCTGCAGGAATCTTCCTGTATATTTTTTTACAGACAACCTTTTCTCTGCCACAGGCAAGACAGAAAATAGAGCATGCTGGTTGGCCGCCATTCTCAGTTGCCATGATATGGCTGGTGCATCCGCTGCACGTTCAGTCAGTCACCTATATTATCCAAAAAATGAACAGCCTGGCAGCCATGTTCTACATCCTTTCCATGTTGTTATATGTCAGGGAACGTCTTGCCAGGGGCAAGGGGAAACAATCTGTTCTCTTTTTAAGTAGTTTATGTGCTGGAATACTGGCGCTTGGGTCGAAAGAAAATGCGGCTACCTTGCCTCTTTTTATACTGCTCTATGAGTGGTTTTTTCTCCAGGATTTGAGCTTTACCTGGTTGCGGAAAAGATTTCTGCCGATTCTTGGGGTTGGTGTTTTCCTGGTTTGTGTCATGATGCTTTTCCTTGGGCAGCATCCTCTTGATGCTATCCTGAACAGTTATGGAAGCCGTGATTTCAACATGGAACAGAGGGTTCTCACCAAGTTCAGGGTGGTACTGTTTTATATGGGCCTCCTTCTCTTTCCGCATCCTGCAAGACTCAACATCGATCATGACTTTTCGCTTTCCCTGTCTCTGCTTAATCCTCCTTCAACACTCTTGTCACTCGGTGTACTCCTGGGATTATTCGGTTTGGCAATAATGCTGGCCAGAAGGGAGAGAATTGTTGCTTTCAGTATATTCTGGTTCTTGGGGAACCTTGTTATTGAATCTTCTGTTATCGGGCTTGAGATTATTTTTGAACACCGCACCTATCTGCCTTCTATGCTGGCAGTTCTTGCGATAGTTATACTATGTGATCGTGTACTTACAAACAGGTGGCTGCAGGTGTTTGTGGTAATTCTTGTGGTCTCGCTCTTTGCCACATGGACCTATCAAAGAAATCAGGTCTGGCAGGATGAGATAACTCTGCGGCGTGATGCAGTGGCAAAGTCTCCTGCCAAGCCCAGGGCCCTTGCTATACTAGCAAATGCCCTGGAAAGGCAGCATGTATATGATGAGGCCGCATATTATTATAATGAAACATTAAGCCTCAATCCGAAAAATGCAGATGAAATTCATTTTAACCTGGGTAATGTTCTTGTTGCCCAAAGAAAATTTGATGAAGCGGTTCTCCATTTCAGAGAGGCGATATTGCTGAGTCCGAATAGGGCTGTGATGAGGTTGAACCTGTCATATGCACTTGCTTTGCAGGGACGAGAAAAGGAAGCAGTCCAGGAACTGCAGGAGTTGCTCAGGCAACATCCTGAAGAGGCTCGAGCGCATAATAATTTGGGCTCCCTGCTTATGAATCAGGGAAAATTCAAAGAGGCTGCTCTGCATTATAGCGAGGCTCTCAAATTACAACCAAATTACAAACAGGCGCGCAAAAATCTTGAAATTGCCTTGAAAAGATTACAGAAAGAAACGAGCCGTCAATAAAGTTTTCTCAAACGCTTTTACTCCCTGATCTGTTTATCAATCTGGACGCCAAATTTTTTGATGCGTTTCCAGAGAGTGACCCTGCTGATCCCCAACCTTCTTGCAGCCTCAGACTTGTTGCCTCCAGCAGCCTGCAGGGCTTGCACCAGTTCCTGCCGCATGTCACCCGTCGAGAGTTGCCTGCTTATTTTAGGCGCCTGCTGAACGTGGACAGGTTGCTGCCCAAGCAGTTGGGCTGGCAGGTGTGCAATGGAAATATCCCCTTCCGTGCAGAGGACGAAGGCATATTCAATAACATTGATCAGCTCCCTGATATTCCCAGGCCATCTGTATTGCATGAAAACATCTAAAACCTCTTTGGCAATGCCTGTAATGTTCTTTTCAGTTTTTAAGCGCATTCGGCGGACAAAAGTGTCAACAAGCAGCGGGATGTCATCAAGGCGTGCTCGTAAAGGGGGCAGATAGATAGGTATGACACTTATGCGGTAATAGAGATCTTCCCGAAAAAGTTCTTCCTGCATAAGTTTGTTAAGATCCTTGTTGGTGGCAGCTAGAATTCTGACATCCGTAGCGATGGGACGGTTGTCTCCTACTCTTTCAAACTCTTTTTCCTGCAGAACCCGAAGCAGTTTTGTTTGAGTAGTTAAGGGCAGATCGCCTATTTCATCCAGGAACATAGTTCCTTTGTTTGCTGCTTCAAACCGGCCGACCCTTGTCCTGTCTGCACCTGTAAAGGCTCCTTTAACGTGACCGAAAAGTTCGCTCTCCAGGAGGTTTTCGTTTAGGGCGGCACAGTTTACTTTGACAAAGGGGCCATCATGACGGGCGCTCAGGCGGTGGATGGCAGCTGCAGCGAACTCTTTGCCGGTGCCGGATTCACCATAGATGACCACCGGGGCCTCCGATGGCGCAGCACTGGCAATAAGATCAAAAACCTTTTTCATGGCAGCTGATTTGCCAAGCATGCCGTGAAAACCATCTTCATTATTCAGCTGCTTCTTAAGGCGAAGGATGACCTCGTCTTTTTCTACGAGTGGGCTGAGGTCAGTCAGATTTTCTACCCCGCCTACGACTTTTCCATTTTCATCTCTGAGAAGAGCGGCATTTTTCAGGACATGAACTTTGCCGCCGCCTTTTTTTTGAAAAATACATTTACGCTTCCTTACTTTACCCTCTTTGAACAAGGCGCAATATTTGTCTTTACCTTCCTTCCTGGTGCCAAAACAGGTGTCACAGCCAAGAATTTCGCACGTCTGGCCTTCTACCTCTTTCTTGGTGTAACCGGAAAGCTGCTCAAAGGCAGGGTTTATAAAGATAATTTTTCCGTCCGGGTCAACGAGCATCAGACCTTCCATCATTGTGTCTATTACTGTCTGCCAATACTTGCCATAAATTTTTTCCAGCATATTTCCTCCGAAAAAACTGTTTTATGCAACTTCTTAAAAGCTTAGGCATCAAGAGAATGTTCTCAATTAAATACAGGGAGAAATATTGCAAAAATCAAGCCTGAAATTATCATTTCAGTGTAGAAGTGAGGGTAAAAAACAAGTCCCAGGCAATGGATACCTGTATTATTTTAAATGTAAGATGGAATAATTAGCTGCCAGCAAAGACCTGCGGCCACCAGGTTATTTCAGGCATGCGCTTGAATTTCTCATATTTATTTTTTTATTCAGGTTCGCAAAACCCCTGGCAACTGTTAAGTGATGTTAATACATTAACGGAAACGTTAACACTTGTTAATTGGATTAACAAGTGAAATGGCGCGTTACAAGGAATGTAAATCGAGAAAAAGACGTTAGGAGAGGTTGCCTAATTCATGCTGCAGAATAGACACTGCGGTTATTACAGCTGTTTCAGACCTTAAAACTCTGCTGCCCATGGTCACGGGCTCATAGCCGGCTTCTGTAGCCTGTTGAACTTCATCCGTACTGAACCCTCCCTCCGGGCCTATAAGGGTCATCACAGAATGAATTTTTTTTAAGGGGGAAAAAATTTCACGCAAAGATTTTTGTCCCTCTTTATTTTCCCAGAAAATGAGTTTCAGGTCGTGAACATCCTTTTTATCTCTGGAAAGCAATTCTTTCAGACCCTGGGCAGGATTAATGTCCAGTGGTTTTGGGCGGTTGCATTGTTTACACGCTTCAAGGGCTATTTTTTGCCAGCGTGGTATACGGCCTTCAGTGTGTTTCTGGGCAACACAGTACCGTGAGTGGAAGGGATATAAACCTGCAACTCCCAGTTCCGTGATTTTCTGGATCACAAGATCCATTTTTTTGCCTTTGAGCAAACCAATTCCCAGGTGCAGGGCTGGATGAAAATCTTCGGCTGTTTCAATATACGGGCTGATGGATATAATCTTTGTTTCAGCTCTGCTGGGAGAAATTTTGGTCAGCACTGCCTCATAATAAGAGCCGCTGCCATCAAACAGTATTATTGTTGTACCTGTGGAGAGCCGCAAAACGGTAGATATATGGCGTGCTTCAGGTCCGGTCAGAACTGCTGTTGAGCCGTTGATATTGTCTGGATCTATAAAAAATCGACGCATAAAATTCCTTATTTCCTTAATGGACACTTATTTTATTATTAACCACAGACACACACGGACTTACACGGATATTTTATTATCTCAATTAATTCTTTTGAAATTGCAGGGCAGCCCATTCATCTTTTGTCATGATTTCTATAAAACTCAAACCCTGGCCTGTATATATCTCGCGGATAGAATTTTCCTGGTCTCCTTTAAGGATACCGGAGAGAATCAAGTAGCCTTTTGGAGCCAGGAGGCCGGTTAAAAGTTTTGCCATCTCGGCAAGGGTATCATGGATTATATTAGCAACAATCAGATTGAACCCTGATTCTATTGATGCAATATCCTGGTCACTAACAGTTATTATGTCTTCCAGCCGGTTCCTGATGATGTTTCCTTTTGCAGTTTCAACAGCATCCGGGTCATTATCGATTGCCAGGACATTTATGGCTCCGAATAGTCCGCACCCCATGGCCAGAATTCCTGAACCTGTCCCCACATCAAGGACTTTTTCAAGTTTCATTGTCCTGCTCTGGTAAAGTTCTTCAAGGAGCAAAAGGGCCATTTGGGTGCTTGCGTGGTGGCCAGTGCCAAAAGCGAGACCCGGATCCATTTCAATAATATGTTCTCCATTATCCTCCTGGCTCTGTTTTTTTGTTTTTCCCCATGAAGGTTTGATGGTGAGTTTTGGTGTTATTTGAAAAGAGGTGAAAAAACTTTTCCATGCTTTTCCCCAATCCTCTTCCATTATCATCTCAGTGAAGAACTTTGGGGCAGGACATTCGGTAAAGATGAGGGGTAGGTTGGCAAGAAACTGCTTTAGTTCATTTATTTTTTTTGAAATGGTCTCATTCTCTGAATCTGATGGGTCTATTGAGATATAGGTGGTAATTTTTTCAAAGGCGGCGGGGTTGTCTATGTCATTAATCAGATCCCCTTCTGAAGATGATATCTCAACTCCGCTACCTGAAAGGTCTGCCAGGTAAGCGGCAACAGCTTCTGTCATGCGCGAGTCCGCCTCGATAATTATTTTATTCCAGGTTTTGGCAGGACGATGCTGGATAGAGGATGCAGGCATGATATTCGTTTCAGCGTAAGTTTAATGGATTGTTATTCACTGCTCTGGCAGAGATAACCTCTTTGACAGACCAGTTGGGGGCACTGTTAAAATCAGCCTTTCTTGCAGAACATTTGTCAACGTTGCAGATCGGGCAATAGGGTGGTTCGCATGGATCTACATGGATCATGATGTCACCTTCCTCGCCCAGTGCATCCAGCAGAGCCTGGGTTATTTCCTGCTCAGCCTCGTGTACCTGGGTTAAAGTCCAGTAATGGGGGAGGGATATGTGCAGATCTACATGGTGGTATCTTCCGGAGCGCAGGGCGCGCAACTTGTGCGGGTAGAGCCAGCCCGGCTTTTTGATTGTATTGAGGGCCAAAACTATTCGCTCAAGAAGTTCCGGGTCAGCCTCATCCATTAGATTTTTAAAGGACTTGGCCAGAAGCGAAATGCCGGGGATAAGAATATTGAGCGCCACCAGGCAGGCAACGAGAGGATCAAGCCAGGGAAAACCGGTAAGACGGTAGAGCAGCAGGCCGATAATGACGCCGGCGCTGGTGTAGAAGTCAGTCAGGAGATGACGCCCATCAGCACTTATGGCTTCGGATTTATACGTGCGCCCTGCACGCATCAGGTAACCGCCGACCACCAGGTTAACTGCTCCGGCTCCACCTAAAATATAAAGACCAAGCCCCAGGTTTCTGGGAGGCTGCGGTGCAAAAAAAACAGGGATTGATTCAACAAGAATCATTATTGCCGCTAATATAATAAGGCCGCCTTCAAGTCCTGCTGAAAATGATTCTATCTTGCCGTGGCCATAGGGATGGTCTTCGTCCACCGGTTTACTGCTGACAGAAATGGAAAGCATTAGAAAGGCGGCGGTCACCACGTTTATGATCGATTCAATGGCATCGGAAAATACCGCCTTGGAATCAGTGAGGTAATAGGCCCCGAATTTGGCCAGAAGCAGAGCAAGAGAGGTGATAAATGCGAGCCGTGCAGCCATGTGCATGGCATGGTTATTCTTCATGGTATTGATTATTTTAAAGCATTTAGTTGAGGTTTTCTAAATAATGTTTATAGGTTTTGAAGAAATTAGGTTGATTCCAGAATTTTTAATATTGTAGGAAACTTACTGCTGGAATGCAACAACCTTGAATGTCGAGTATATCTTTCCTGCAGAAAACTGTTTTGAAAGTACGGTACTCATGTAGCTTTAATTAATTTTTCTTCAAGGATTCGGGATTATGGATGAAAAGCACATAAGAGAGCTACTTGAAAATGTCCGGAAAGGTACCTGTGATATTGCAGAGGCTATGCAACAATTGAAACATTGGCCTGCTGAAACCATGGATTTTGCCTGTCTCGATCATCAGCGGGTGCTGCGGACCGGATTTCCTGAAGTAGTGTATGGTGAGGATAAAAGCGCTGAGCAGATTGTGGCGATCATAAAAGCGATGCTTGATAAACCGACCGTGGTTATATCTACCAGGGTGAGCCCAGGGAAGGCGGAAAAGATCCGTGAGGAGGTTGGAGGGTTGACCTATCATGAAACTGCCAGGATGCTGATAGGAAATACTGACAAAAAAGTAGAGCATGACCGCAGGGGAACAATTCTTGTCATATCGGCAGGAACATCAGATATGCCAGTTGCAGAAGAGGCATATTTTACAGCCCACTACCTGGGCCATCCCGTGGAAAAGCTTTATGATGTAGGTGTGGCAGGAATTCATCGCTTATTGTCCCGAAGGGAAGTATTAAGCCAGGCAGCTGTTTTGATTGTTGTTGCAGGCATGGAGGGGGCTTTGCCGACAGTGGTTGCAGGACTTGTAGATAAACCGGTTATCGCAGTTCCTACCAGTGTGGGTTATGGTGCATCTTTTGGAGGAATTGCAGCCCTGTTAGGTATGCTCAACAGTTGTGCACCTGGCGTTGCCGTAGTAAATATTGATAATGGTTTTGGTGCCGGATGTATGGCAGCAACCATAAACAGGCAGTAGCAGATAGAGGTCCTTGGCTGTCATTCCTTTTGCTCACGGATTCAGGAATATGCAAAAGCAAATTGACACTTTTGGCATCTAAGGTATAATCGCCTATTTCTCTCCCGCGGAGAGCAGGAAATTTCAGTAATTACATATATTCTGCATGAAGCATTATTTCGGGGCAAGGTCAGAGTTCAGTCGGCTTCCTTACCTTGGAAATTAATTTGTAGCTGAATAACGGATTAAAATAGTTGTTTCTGTAAAAATGAAGGAGCTTTCTGGATGAACAAAACGCTTAAGTGGAAAATAGCACTCTTGGTATTCATGTTTGTTGTGGCCGGGGTCATCTTGACCCCGTCTCTTTACAAAGACGCACCAAAGTGGATGAGCACATATATAGCACCGGAAGGATTAAATCTGGGACTTGATCTGCAGGGCGGCATGCACCTCATACTCAAGGTTGATCTTGAAAAGGCCATTGAAAACACTCTTGATCTTGCTGCCAGTGATCTCAAGGAAGGGCTGGGCGAGAAAAAGATCACTGCAGTGCGTACCAATTCCGGGGATCCCAGTAAAGTCATATTTACACTACCGAACACAGGTGTCCTGGAGACTGTAAAGGAGTTGGTTGCTGAAGATTTTCCTAATCTGGATATTGATATCCAGGCTGAAGAGGGATCTTTTCCGCGTATTTTTCTAAGTCTCACCAGCGAAGAAGTTGATTTCATAAAGAAAAATGCGGTGGCTCAATCCCTGGAGATTATCAGAAACAGGATTGATCAGTTTGGAGTTGCAGAGCCGGTTATCATCCGGCAGGGAGTCGACGAGATCGTCGTGCAGCTGCCCGGTGTCAAGGATCCCAAACGTGCTTTAAGCCTTATCGGTCAAACTGCGCAGTTGGAGTTTAAGCTGCTTGATGAAGAAGCAGTTCTGGATCCATGGCAGCTTATCAGCCAGGCCCAGAATAGCGGCAAGTGGCAGACGGGAGAAAGCCGGAAAAAATTAAATCTGGCTTTACAGAATCAACTGCCACAGGGATCAGAGATCTACTTTGAGAGAAATGTTGATCCACAGACCGGGGTGGAAACAAAAACACCGCTTTTGATACAAAGTCAGGTCATGATGACCGGCGAGATGGTCAAGAATGCCCAGGTCAGAGTAGGGGGGCAATTTAATGAACCATATGTCGGCCTTGATCTCACCGGCAGGGGTGGAAGAATATTTGGCCAGGTTACAGAAAAAAATGTGGGTAAAAGGTTTGCCATTATCCTGGATGAGGTAGTCCGTTCAGCTCCTGTCATTCGGGAGAAGATTCTGGGCGGCTCCGCCCAGATCAGTGGTAGCTTCACCTATGAAGAGGCCACCGATCTCGCCATTGTTCTGCGTGTGGGTGCTTTGCCGGCGCCGGTGGAAATCATCCAGAACCTTACGGTCGGTGCCAGCCTGGGCAAGGATTCCATTGATAAGGGTCTCATGGCAGGTCTGCTTGGTATGGTCCTGGTCCTGGTCTTTATGATGTTCTACTACAGGCTGTCTGGTGTTATCGCAAATTTTGGGCTTGTACTCAATATATTCCTGCTTTTTGGCGGGTTGGCTGCACTTGGTGCCACTCTTACCCTGCCGGGCATTGCCGGTATCATCCTGTCCATCGGTATGGCTGTTGATGCGAATGTTCTGATTTTTGAGCGTATGCGTGAGGAATTTGCCATTGGCAAATCTGTTAAGTCAGGGGTCGAGGGTGGGTATGATAAGGCATTCTGGACAATCGTTGACTCCCAGGTAACCACCCTTATTACATCCCTGGCCCTTTTTCTCTTCGGTACCGGCCCGATCAAGGGTTTTGCCGTTACCCTTTCCCTTGGTATTATTTTTAACCTGGTATCAACCCTTTTCGGAACCAGACTGGTGTATGATGTCCTGCACAGCAAGCGCTTGCTCAAGCCACTCAACTTTTTTCAGTTTATCAAGACGCCAAAATTTGATTACATGGGGTTGAAAAAAATCATGTTCTCAATTTCAGCAGTATTTGTGCTCATCGGGCTCATTGCCTTTGTGCAGATTGCCAGGGGCAAGGCCAATCTTGGCGTTGATTTTACAGGTGGCACCCTCATTCAGTACAAAGCCGAACAACCATTTTCCCTGCAGGAGGTTCGTAAAGTTCTGGAGGCAAACGGTCTTGAGGGTGTGAGTCTGCAGCAGGTAGAGAATGAAAACAGGCTTATTATCAGGTTGAAGAAATCAACGAAAAAGGCTGTAAATCTTGATGAACAGATCTCCGTTATTTTTAATGAGAATCTGTCGGAAAAAAGTTTTTCCATGGAAAGCCAGGAAGCAATTGGTTCTTCAATAAGTGAAGTGCTGCGCAACAAGGCTTTACAGGCAATAGCAATTTCTCTTTTTGGGGTAATACTCTATCTTGCCATGCGCTTCAATTTAAGTTTCGGGATTGCAGCGGCAATAGCTACATTCCATGATGTGCTCGTGGTTCTGGGAGTCTGCTGGTTGATGAATGTCGAGATAACCCTGTTGATCGTAACAGCACTTTTGACCCTGGCCGGTTATTCCCTGAATGACTCTGTTGTCGTGTTTGACAGGATACGTGAAAATATGCAGAAGGCGGAGCACGGTACTTCGAAAGTACAGGGATTTTCTGATATAATAAATCTCAGTATTAACGAGGTGTTAAGCCGTACAATCGTCACCTCGCTCACCACGGCCCTGGTCCTGACTGCCCTTTTCATCCTGGGAGGAACGGTTATTCATGATTTCTCCCTGGCTCTGCTGATTGGACTCCTGGTGGGAACCTATTCCTCGGTGTTTGTTGCCAGCCCCCTGCTTAGTGTATGGAAGAAGGAATAATTACTTCAGGACTGACAACTTTTTGGTGCCCAAAATAATTTTTTGAGTAATGAAATGTGGTCTGCTTCGGGTCCGTTTTCAAGTTTAAAATCTGAATTTAACATGCAATTTCCTGATAATGTAACACGACTTTGCGGCCTGAAAGGTTTTTCCTTCGGGTGTCATCCCGATGTGGCCTGTTATACTGAATGCTGCAGGGAGCTCGATTTAGCTCTTACTCCTTATGATGTCCTGTGCCTGCGGAAGGAACTGCAGATGAGCTCGGAGGAGTTTATTGACCGTTACGTGGTAGTTGAGCAGGATGAAAATGATATTTTCCCGGTTCTGTACCTGGGCATGGTGGATGACGGCAGGGCAAGCTGTCCGTTTATTTCTGAAAACGGCTGCAAAGTATACAACAGCAGGCCGGGGGCCTGCAGAACTTACCCCGTAGGCCGGGGTACCACCCTTGACAGGAATGGCAAAAAACAGGAGCTTTATGTCCTGGTTCGTGAGGATCATTGCAGGGGATTTGCAGAGGGCCAAAACCATACTGTTGCCCAGTGGTTCGAGAACCAGGGGCTGCTGGAGTACAATGCAATAAATGATGAAGTTTTGACTCTGCTGCAGCACGAACGGGTTCACAAAGGAATACGCCTTAGCCGGGAGCAAAGCGATAACTTTTTGCTGGCACTATTCAAGCTGGATGAATTCCGTAAGCTAGTATCTTCCCCGGGTTTTCAGGACAAGTGTATGCTGACCGAAGAGGAAATATGTTCTATTCTTTCTGATGACCTCAGTCTGCTTCGTTTCGGCATTCGCTGGCTGAAAAGAATTCTGTTTACAGAAATATATGAGTAAAAACGGTTTTAAAGAAGGCGACTATCCACTGGGAGTTGAACTTACCGAAAAGCTCCGACAGTTGGCAGATCCCTACCATGATGGTATGGGTGGCTGCCACGGGCCTGATCATACAGAGCGTGTTCATAAGACTGTACTGCATATAGGCCGGCTTATGGGGGCAAAGCTCGATGTGTTGAGTGGAGCCGCCCTGCTGCATGATATTGGGAGGAGGTATGAGACGAGGGAACAGGGGAAGATCTGTCATGCAGAAAAGGGTGCAGAACTTGCCAGAGATATCCTGACAAAGCTCCATCTTAATCCATCTTTCATTGATGAAATTGCCCATTGCGTTGAGACGCACAGGTATCGCGGCGACAAGATCCCCAGGACACTGGAGGCAAAGATCCTCTATGATGCGGATAAGCTCGATTCCATTGGCGCCGTGGGAATTGGCAGGGCCTTTTTATTTGCCGGCCAGACGGGTGCCAAGCTCCATAATGACAGTGATGATGTTGATATTCTCGACTGCAAGCCCTACTCCAGGGAAGATACCGCTTACCGGGAATTCAAGTTCAAGATGTCAAAAATAAAGGACCGAATGTTGACCCCGGAGGGAAGACGTCTTGCAGAAGAACGTCATGACTTCATGGAAGTTTTCTTTGAACGTTTGGAAAGAGAGACCAAGGGAGCTGACAGCGTAGCAGAAGATTTTGTAAAAATCGGTTCTGCAAGAAAGTAGATTGAATTCCTTATATGTCAAAAAATATGGCTCAATTAAAACTTGTTGTATTTGACTGTGACGGCGTCATGTTTGACTCGAAAGACTCGAACAGGAAATATTACAACCGTCTGCTGGAAAAGTTCGGCCACCCGCTTATGAATGAGCAGGAGGAAGATTATGTCCACTCCCATAATGTTATAGATTCTGTAAATCATATTTTTGGGGATTACCCCCGGGAAATTGAAGAGGTTAATCAATACAGGATATCGGTCGATTATACGCCGTATTTAGAATATATGGCCATCGAATCGGACCTGAAGGAGTTCCTAAGCTTATTGAAGCCGAAATTTTATACTGCCATCAGCACCAATAGAAGTACGACCATGGGTGCTGTTATGAAAATGCATGACCTGGGTTCCTATTTTGACCTTGTGGTCACCTCCCTTGATGTGGAGAAGCCCAAGCCCCATATCGAGGCATTAGAAAAAATTCTCAGCCACTTTCAACTCTCAGCAGATGAAGCAGTTTACATAGGAGACAGCATGGTCGACCGTGAGCATACAGCCGGAGTCAACATGCGCCTTATTTCTTTTAAAAATCCAGAGTTGCCCGCAGAATATCATGTGAACTGCTTTCTTGATATTCTGCAGTTGTCCATTTTTCAGGAATAGAAAATTTTCAGCAGCAGGAGGAAAGTATGGAAAACCTGGAAATATCCCATGATATCCTTCTCGCAGGTTCTGACTTTGAATCCTGCCGTAAGCGGGCCAAGCATTTTTTTGACAGGACTATGCTCATCCGTTATGACGAGGTCCTGATATTGGAAAATGAGTCTGTAAATGGAGATGATAAGGAATTTTCAACAAGACTCCAGGAGGGACTTGCAGCCAATCATCAGGCAGTAGGGGAATTGCTGAGAAATTTAAAGGATGAGGGCTTTGATTCTCTTGAAGATATTCAGGGGGTGGAGAAGGGATATGTCTCAAAAATATTCCACACCATTGCCCATCTTCTGGATGGTTTTATAGGGATAGACAGTCGCTTTTACAATCTTGAAGAAGATTCCCACGGTATTTCTAGAGATCTGCAGCAAAAGATACTTTCTGAACCCCAAAACTACTGGATCTTAAAAGTGAATGGCAGGATTGCATCAGCGAGTAAGGATCCGTTCCATGCTTTACGGACCTTCGAGTGGAAAGGAAAGAGCAACGATTAATTAATCGTGATGGTGGTGATGATGTTCCTGGCTCGGACCTCCAACAGATTCTAAGGCCTTTTCAAGAGATTCATCTGCCTTTTTCAGGTGCTCAACCGCCTGCTCGATCAATTCAGCTGTTATTGCATGGCCACCTTCCCTGGCCACTTCCGCCCATTTCAAATATTCTGAGCCATGGCTCTCATTGTGCTGCAACCAGTGGGTCAGGAGCACTTGTAATTTTTCAAGATCAGAATAATGTTTTTCAGTCATGGTTCTAGACTTTGTTATTGAGAGTTATTGTGCCACCTTGAACGTCAATAATTTTTATCCATGCTGATTTTACCAGCTTCGGTTCTTCAAAGAGGGCGCTGATCAAAATTCCTTCACCGGTTACCTCCAGACGGGCAACATTATCCATTATTTTTTCCTGCTCTCCGTCATGTTCCAGTAAAACGTTCATTTGGCACATTGTATTGTCCTATTGCAATAAAGATTAATAATGTTCCATGGCCGATTATACCATAAAACGGAATTCTCCCTTGCCGATCAGGTTGTGAAGATGCAGGATGCCGATTAAGAGTCCCTGGTCATCAGTTATCGGTAAAATGGTAATTTCGTATTCCTGCATAATGCTCAAGGCATCGGCTGCCAGGAGTTCCTTTGATATGGTTTTGGGGGCTGGGGTCATATGGTTTGCCACAAGCTGGGTGTCAAGATCTAAATCTTTTGCCACCATACGCCTGATATCACCATCGGTGATAATCCCTGCCACCCGCTGCTGTTCATCAATTATCAGGACAGCACCAATGTTTTTAGCATTTAAGATAGATACTGCCTGACGCAAAGATGTGTCTTTCTGTGTCATGGGAATGTGTTCACCGGTGATCATTACTTCTGATACACTGACTTTCAGTCGTTCACCAAGGCTGCCGCCTGGATGGTTTTTGCGGAAATCACTTTCTTTAAATTTTTTACGCTTAAGTAAAACAACTGCGAGGGCATCACCCATTGCCAGAGCGGCAGTGGTGCTGGCTGTTGGTGCCAGTCCCAGAGGGCATGCTTCTTTCGGTACTGCAACATTTAAAACAGCATCAGCAAGATTGGCCATGGTCGATTCAGAGCCGCCAGTCATTGCTATTATTGAAACATTCCTGTTTTTCAGACTGTTAAGCAGCAGGTTCAACTCTGCTGTTTCACCGCTGTATGAAATGGCCAGAACCACATCTCTGGGATCAACAATGCCCAGGTCTCCATGCATCGCCTCAACAGGATGCAGAAAAAAAGAGACAGAGAGTGGTTGAAGATATCGGCTATGCCTACAGTAAGGATGGTTTTAACTTTACCAAATTTAAGGGTAATCCGGTTATACGTCATGAAGATGTTCCCAACTGTGCAGCAATGGCTGAGGTCCATTTTTTAATTGAATATCCACGGATCTATTGTTACCACACCTTGCGATACAGGGAAAGTCCCGACCAGAAAAATGACGCCTGGTTTGAGGAGAGCTGGATTGAGCATCTGGGTATTCAGATTTTGGAAGATAAACAGGAATAAGCAATAATGATTTCATCAGTGATCATCTCATGAAGAAAGACACTGTATTAAGGCTACTTCTATTATCGGTGCTGCTCCTGGCAAGTTGCAACCGGGGCGAGCAGAAATTGATTCCGGGTAAGCCCTTATTTATTAAGTGCTTCACCCATACCCAGGGTCCGAATCCGGCGATGGTACCTGGGAATTCCGGCTCATGGGATGACAGGGCTCTGGAAAGCGGTCAATGTTTCAAGGAGGGGGATACATATTACTGGTATTACCATGCATATAGCGAAGCTGGCCCTGATGCCGGTTATCAGATCGGAGTGGCTGCAGCATCCAACCCAACTGGCCCATGGACCAAATATCAGCACAATCCAATTCTCGAGGTCAACGTTGACAATGATTGGGAAAACCAATATGTGGCATGCCCTTTTGTGATAAAAGAAGACAGCACCTATTATATGTGGTACAACAGTGCTGATACATTGTGGAATGGATTCATCTGCCTGGCTACGGCCAGTCATCCCACGGGTCCCTGGATCAAATACCCTGACAATCCCATAATCACCCATCCGAAATTTTATTT
>JAAXQI010000002.1 GCA_012974315.1 Desulfobacterales bacterium
AGAATTTTTTACCTTAAATGCTTATTTTTTCGACTGTAAAGATCTGCTATATCTTTACAGTCGTGAATAATTTTTGAAATATCAAGATATATCTTGGATATATTTAACCCTGCCTAGATCAGGCGGGGTTTATTATTTGTCATTATTTAATGCTCGGATTATGGATAAGCAGTCATGGGTTAATACTCACACTGAAATCTAAAGGGGATTACACATGAGAAATATCATCATTATTGGTATTAGTTTGGTTCTATTAACAGCAGGAACAGCTTTGGCGGGTAAACCTCAACCAGAACCACCACCCGAGGCGGTCTGCAGTTCAATGATCAATGCAAAATGTATACGGTGCCATTACAAGACGAGGATCTGTGATGCCCTTGGCACCAAGAGTGTCCGCCAGTGGAAGAAAAGCATTACATTCATGGTAAGGCAGGGCGCTGAATTAACCGAGGATGAGCAGAATAAGGTAGTGGAGTGTTTGAGTTCGCTGCCCCAGGGATCTCAGGTTGTCTGCGACTAAGCATGGGTTCATGCCTACTATAACAAGTGTAATTAATAATGTTGAATTTGTTGATATATCAGGCTGTACTACTGGCAATTATGGTAGATTAAGTTGTAATAATTGGTCTATTGCTGCCTCATCTCATTATGGACTAATAGTAACAGATTTAGGTATATTTCAGGAGGAATCATGCTTCAATAAAACCCTTCCAGTCGCCTGTTGCGCTCCTGCTCAACAGTTCAGCTTTAAATAACTTTCTGAGCCTCTCCACCGGGGGGCTTTTTTTATTGCCATTGCAGAATTCCAGGGACACAATACTAATTTTTACAACCTACCGGGAAAAGGAGATAGACCTATTTAATTAAATAAGTATTATGTCCCTGGAATTATATGCTATAACTGCTTATAATAATGGTAAACTATAGTTTTTAAACGCAATTACAGATGGTGCTCTTGTATATGAGAAGTGAGCGTATTCTTCCCGGTAAGCCGCGAAGTCAAACGAACGATCCTGATGAAGCACTCCTTTCAGACCGTGAGCCCCTGCGGCTTAGACGCACAGGCTTATCCCGATTTTTTCTGCATTTTCTATCATTGACCTTAGCGTTCTTATGCCTGTCCCTGCTGCTGGGCGGGGCGCCTGGAGCTGAAACCGGTTCAAAGTCTGTCTACGTGATCCCGGTTAACGGGGATGTGGAGCCTGCCATGGCCGCATATATTGAGCGGGCGGTGCTGGAAGCAGGCACGGATACTGAATCCATAATCGTCCTGGAAATCGACACCTTTGGTGGCCGGGTCGATTCAGCCCTTAAAATCGTTGATACCATGACCGGGATCAAAGGTCCCAGAACCATTGCCTATGTCAAAAACAAGGCCATCTCAGCCGGCGCCCTGATCGCCCTGTCCACCAATGACCTGGTGATGCAGCCTAACACCACCATTGGCGATTGCGCGCCAATCAGTTTTACCCAGGAAGGTCCGGCTATGTTGGGCGAAAAATTCCAGTCGCCGCTAAGGGCCAAGTTTCGAACCTTGGCCAGGCGCAACGGCTATCCGGTCGCCCTGGCCGAGTCAATGGTCAGCGCTAACCTGGAAATCCATGAAGTGAAAATGGCTGACCAGACCCTGTACCTTAACGCCAATGATTTAGAGGGAATGACCGAGGACGAGCAGGAAAAGATCATCTCCCAAAAAGTGGTGGTGGCTGAGGGTGAACTCCTGACCATGGACGATGCAGAAGCCCGCCATCTGGGTTTCTCAATGATGACCGCCTCCTCCATTTCTGATATGCTTGATCGGCTTCACATCAAAGATTATAAGATGATCCGGCTTGAACCGAGTTGGTCCGAGGCCCTTGGCCGCTTTCTGACCTCAATTGCCCCTATCCTGATGATGATCGGCATGGCCGCCCTATACGCCGAGTACAAGGCGCCCGGTCTCGGCCTGCCAGGCCTGGTAGGGATAATTTGCCTGGGCCTGGTCTTTGGTAATCAGTATATTGTCGGGCTGGCCGATTACACTGAGCTTATTTTGATTCTTCTGGGCCTGGTTCTCCTGGGGTTTGAGGTGTTCGTGATTCCGGGTTTCGGCATCGCCGGGATGTCTGGATTCATCTGTATCGGCCTGGGCATGATCCTTTCCTTTCAGGATTTTGTTCTGCCCGATCCAAACCTGCCGTGGCAACAAGACATCCTGCTTGACAACCTGACCAAAGTCCTTGGCTCGTTTGTCGTGGCTTTTGCGGCAGGCCTGGTTTTCTTGAGTTATTTTTTCCCGCGTCTGGGTAAACTGGTCAAGGGCCCGTACCTGGATACCACTCTGGTCGACTCCCATGCCGATTCCCATGAAGCCGGGGAAGTAAAAGTCGGCGAACTGGGAACGGCAGCCACCTTTCTCAGACCTGCAGGCAAGGCAAGATTCGGTGAAAGGGATATCGATGTGGTTACTGAAGGCAATTTTATCGAAAAAGGTACTAAGGTGAAAATTCTGGACATCAAAGGCAGCCGGGTGGTTGTAACCGAGGAGTGATTATGAAAGAATTCTTCGTACCTGTTCTATTGCAACTGGCCGGTGTGATAATCATCATTGCCGAAATTTTCCTGCCTTCGGGCGGCTTACTTTCATTGATTGCAGCCGGCCTGTTCGGCTACTCGTTGTTTATCGTCTTTCATGATATTTCAACCATGGCCGGGACCTATTTTGTTCTTGCCGATCTTTTTATGATTCCGGTCCTGGTCGTTGTTGGCTTAAAAATTCTGGCCCGTTCTCCCGCCACCTTAAGGGAAACCCTGTCCAGCGACAGAGGTGTTGTCTCCCAGTCGCCTGAGTTGGGAAACTTCATGGGATGCGAGGGCAAGAGCGTCACCGATCTGCATCCCGGCGGCACCGCCATAATCGACGACACACGGGTGGATGTAGTAAGCCGGGGCGAGTATATCGACAAAGACAGTAACCTGATTGTGGTAGAGGTTACCGGAAATCAGATAATAGTAAGAAAAAAATAACCTCTAAAGCACTAAACAAGGAGAACGACATGGATATTGGTCAAATTGGTCTGCTAGTTCTGGTAGTTGCAATAATTGCGCTTTTATATTTTATCGGCTCCTCGCTTTCTCTCTGGCTCCAGGCCCTGGTTTCTGGCGCCAGGGTGGGATTGCTCAATATTATCTTCATGCGGTTCAGGAAAGTGCCGCCCAAGATGATCGTTGAAGCCAAGATCATGGCAGTCAAGGCGGGCCTTAAAATCTCAACTGACAACCTTGAATCCCATTTTCTGGCCGGCGGTAATGTCTTGCGGGTGGTACAATCCCTGATCGCGGCCGACAAGGCCAATATCGAACTTGATTTCAACCGGGCTGCGGCAATCGATCTGGCAGGCCGCAATGTCCTGGAAGCAGTTCAAATGAGCGTAAACCCCAAGGTAATTCAAACACCGCTGGTAGCAGCCATGGCCAAGGACGGCATCCAGTTGAAGGCCATCTCCCTGATTACGGTCCGGGCCAATATAGATCGACTGGTCGGCGGCGCTGGCGAAGAAACGATCCTGGCCCGGGTCGGCGAGGGAATCGTAACCACCATCGGTTCAGCTAACACCCATAAACATGTGCTGGAAAACCCCGACAGCATCTCTAAAACTGTGCTGGCCAAGGGGCTTGATGCAGGCACCGCCTATGAAATTCTCTCCATTGATATTGCCGATGTTGATGTCGGCAAGAATATCGGTGCTGAACTGGAGACCGACCGTGCCGAAGCGGACAAGAAAATCGCCCAGGCTAAGGCCGAAGAACGACGAGCCATGGCCTATGCGGTTGAACAGGAAATGAAGGCCAGAGTTGAGGAGATGCGTGCCAAGGTTGTAGCAGCCGAGGCCGAGGTACCATTGGCCATGGCTGAGGCCTTCAGAAATGGCCAGTTCGGTATCATGGACTATTACAAGATGAAAAACATCGTGGCCGACACAAAAATGAGGGATAGCATCGGTGGCCAGGATAACGACCCCGAGTGCGGCAAAGAATAAATACCGGCCGGAAGATGGATTGCAACAAGAAAACAACATATAAGGAATAAATATGACTTTCGAAGGACTATTACCGTTCATCCTGCTCTTTATTATGTGGGGGGCAAGCAGAATTCTTCTCAAGATGGGCAAGACCAATCAGAAAAAACAGGCTCCTGCCGACCAAAAACCAGGTTTCCTTAAGATGCTGCAGGAGCATCTTGCCAACCTCGAAGAAAAGGATAAAGATGCGGAAAGCAATGATCTTGATGAATATTTCCAGACAATCTCTCAGCTGGAGATCAACGAGGACGAAGAAGAATTCCTGGCCAACATGGAAGAGGTCTCCCAGCAGCAGGAGCCGCCCATAACCGGCAAGGAAACGGTTCCCGTCTCACCACCGAATGTGGTTATAAAACCCCGGGCCGCCATTCTTCGAAAAAAGCCGCTGGCAATGATGAACCGTCGCAAATTACAAAATGCCGTTATCTGGGCGGAGATTCTGGCGCCGCCCGTAGCGCTGCGGGATCAGTGATAGGAAAAAGGGACAGATTTATTTATGCAGACACTCGACATATACTCAGATTACCTTTGACCGTTCTGTTGGTTGGCGGAGCCAGCCGTCAAAGAACTTGTCTCCCAGGACCCGCACATCACAATCCGGTGGCGATCTTTTGAATTGAGGCCGGAACCGGTGCCAACCCTGGACCCTGATGGTGACTACCTTGTTAGTGCATGGCAAAACCATGTTTATCCACTGGCAGCCAGGATGAACATGACCTTGAAACGCCCTCCCGTTCAGCCCCGTTCCAGACTGGCCCACGAAGCGGCTAAATGGGCTGACAAACATGGTCGTTTCGAGGAGTACAATATTGCACTTTTCCGTGCCTTTTTCGTGCATGGTAAAGACATTGGCGATATTGAGATACTCAAAGGACTGGCTTCTGATTTAAAACTTGATGGGAACTCCCTGCATATTGCTTTGAAAAACGGCGATTACACCGCAATGGTCCTGGCTGATGAAGATGAAGCCAGACAGGTTGGTGTAAGGGCTGTACCCGCCTTTGTAGTCAATGGGAAGGTACAGGCTGCCGGGGTTCAATCTGCCAGGAGATTACGTGAACTCCTGTCCTGATCTGCCCTGAAAAAAAGGCTCAACAAGAGTCAAACAAAGACGTGTCCGGACTCGATGAATTTATCTCTCCCCAAATAAATATACCTGCGCCAACTCCCCCACAGTTAAACCGTTATAACAGCAGCAATGATTCAGGTTATAGTTACAATTATGAAAAGGAAAATTGAATTACTGGCACCAGGTGGAGATATTGATTCTATAAAAGCTGCAATTATCGCTGGAGCGGATGCTATATACTGTGGTCTGGATAGATTTAATGCTAGAAACCGGGCAGAAAATATAGCTTTTGAAGATTTATACGGGATTATAAGACTTGCCCATAGAAATTCCTGTGAAGTTTTTATAACCCTTAATATTATTATAGTGGACAGTGAGCTCCCCGCCCTTATAACCTTACTGAACAAATTAATTAATACAAAGATCGATGGCGTAATTGTTCAGGATTTAGGAATGTTTTATCTCCTCTCTCAATATTTTACAGGTCTTAAAATTCATGCATCTACTCAGCTTACAACCCACAAT
This sequence comes from Desulfobacterales bacterium, assembly GCA_012974315.1. Classification (GTDB taxonomy): domain Bacteria; phylum Desulfobacterota; class Desulfobulbia; order Desulfobulbales; family BM004; genus BM004. Next base: position 5,656 of record JAAXQI010000002.1, read on the forward strand.
GAAGGTCAGATAAAATTCTTAAGTAAACTGAATGCCACCCGGGTTAACCTCTCACGAGAGTTAAGTCTTGATGAAATAAAAGCTTTAACTTTAACGGCACATGCAGACAATGTCTTAACTGAAGTATTTGTCCATGGGGCCAACTGTATCTCTTTTTCAGGCATCTGTTATCTCAGTTCTGTTCATGGCGGGAACTCGGGAAATCGTGGCAGATGCAGCCAACCATGTAGAGATCGATATGTAACGACTGCTGAAGGTAAAGATTTCCCCCTTAATCTTAAAGATAATTCAGCATATTCTGATCTAAGGGAGCTCTCTGATGCAGGGGTTGACTCGGTAAAGATTGAAGGAAGAATGAAAAAGTTCCATTACGTCTATACGGTGGTAAATTCCTGGAAGAAACAACTCCAGAGTCTTTATAATGACGATGCGCTAAAGAGTGACAACAGTGATCTTCATAAGGTATTTAACCGGGATTTTTCAAACTCCTTTTTGCAGGGAGATATTAATAAAAGCATGTTTATTGATAATCCCCGGGATAATTCTGCCTTCTATATTGCTGAAATAAATGGTGATTCCACTGATGAAAATATAGAAGAAGCCAAAAGAGAACTTTATGATGCAAGAACAGAAATCATAACGAGTGTTAAAAGCAGAATTGAACAGGTAAGTATCGCAAAAGCACCTTTAATACTAACCGTTTCAGGAAAAGCAGGGACACCTTTAAAAGTATCTGTAAAAACTCCTGAAGCTTCATTTGTTGTTTTTTCAGACATTAATCTTGTAAATCCAGGCACATCTCCAGTTAACAATGGTTTTGCCCGGAAAAACAGGAAAAGCCATGCTGAGTGCCTCAATTACGAGATGCTATCAATACGGCTTAAAGCTTTAAATGATACGGAATATTTCATTAAGCATCTCAAATTAGAAAATCTTCCGGATGATCTTTTTCTGCCTTTTAAAGAGATCACTTCAATAAAGAAGAAAATCTTATTCATCTTAACTCCTTTCTCTAATTCCTTAAGAACACAACTAGAGTTGGTTTTTACAAATAACTTCTTCCTATCCAAACTATACCCTGTCTCTTATACACATCTG
>JAAXQI010000126.1 GCA_012974315.1 Desulfobacterales bacterium
TTCTACAAAATATAAAGATTGCCCTTTTTTAAATTTCTGCTTTCAGGCCTGATTCATACAGGATGAACATCTTATAGATTATCAGCAGAGATTGTGTTCACAATTCTCTGCTGGTAGTTTTTTACATGTTTTTTTTAAAACCACACAAATCATACCCCTCTTCCCCCTCCAACCAAACGTTCACATCTGTAAGTAAAAATACTCACTTTTTTTTTATCAACTCCATTTGAACGAATTTCTATACTAAAATATTGATAAAAAAAGTTGACAGGCCCTTCAGTTTACATTAAATAACCACGATAAAATTTATGAACGAGCATTCATTCATAAGGCTTGAAAGTACCAACCAGCAAGCACCTGTAAATATAAGGAGCCCTTTGTAATGATTACCATTGATATCACCGTCATCATTCAGATTATTAACATTCTGCTTCTCATCGTTGTCATGAACGCAGTGCTTTACAGGCCTGTGCGAGCGGCCCTGGCAAAAAGAAAAGAAAAGGTTGCCGAGCTTACAACTGCCATTGAAACTTTCAAGAAAAATGCAGCGCTCAGAAAAGAAGAGATAAGCCGCAAGCTTAATGATGCCAGAAGCAGGGCCAAAGAAGAAATTGACAAAGCCAAGGGTGCTGCCCAGGCATCAACTGCCGAATCCCTGGCACAAGTCCGCCAGGAGGCCACGGACAGCAAAAATACCCAACTGATTGAAATCAAAAAACAATTTGCCGAAGCCCAGCAGCAGCTGTCAAGCCAGATAGAAACTTTTGCCTCTGAAATGGCTGCTAAAATATTGGGGAGGTCTATCTGAAAATGAAACGCAATGGTAAATGGTCAAAAATTCTCGGCATTTCCCTTTTCTTATTAGCCCTTATGGGCATATCCAGCCTTGTATATGCATCCAGTGCTGCACCTACAGGCCCTACCTTTTGGGGTCTCCCGACCGCTAAATGGTGGGATCTCCTCTGGCGAACTCTGAACTTTGCCGTCTTACTGATAGTCCTGATCAAAGTCCTGGCAAAACCTATAGCCAACGGCCTTCACGCCAGACAACAGTCAATCAAGGAACAATTCACTGACCTGGAAGAACGTAAAGCTGAAGCCGACAATGCGTATAAGACCTATGAAGAAAAACTGGCTTCAATTGACCAGGAAATAAGCGATATTATCCAGTCTGCTATTGCCCAGGGAGAAGCTGAAAAAGAACGTATAATCAGTGATGCGAACAGGGCTGCAGAAGATATCAAAAGACAGGCTGAAATGGCAATTCAGCACGAACTTGCTGAAGCAAAACTCAAGTTGCGTGAAGAAGTTGCCAATCAGGCTGTTGTTATGGCTGAGGAACTGATCAATAAAAATTTACAGGATGCTGATCAGGTAAAATTAATTGAAGATTCTCTCGCAAAAGTAGGTACACTCCAGTGAGACAAACAATACTAGCTAAACGGTATGCCAAAGCCATCTTTGCTGTCGGCCAGGATGAAGGGAAAAACGAACCCTTCAGTGCGACCCTTAATGACCTCGGTGATTTTCTGGGAAAATACCCTGAGGCCATGGATGCGCTTACAAACCCTTTATACCCCATGGAACTGCGGGAAAAGGTTATGGCACATTTAATCAGTGAACTGCAGGCCGATCAGTTCATGGCAAATTTTCTCAATCTGGTTGTGCAGAAAAAACGTGCTGACATTTTACCTGAAATAGCTGATGAATTTCAGGTTCTGTTCGACGCCGATCAGAATATAAGCCGCGGCACCGTTATCTCTGCTTCAGAAATATCAGGAGAGCTGCAGACAAAAGTGCAGTCAACCCTGGAGAATATTACAGGCAAAAAGGTGATTCTCACATCCGAGATTGATCCATCTATCATTGGCGGGATTATTGCCAAGGTTGGAGATCTTGTTATGGACGGGAGTATCAAAACACAACTTGCGGGTTTGAATGAATCCATAAAGGGGAGTGAATAGGCAAAATGCAGATTAAAGCCGAAGAAATAAGTCAAATTATCAAGGGACAGATCAAGGAATACGAAAGCAAGGTTGATCTGAGCGAAACGGGAACGGTTATCTCTGTAGGTGACGGTATTGCCCGTGTGTATGGTGTTGGGAATTGTATGGCCATGGAGCTCCTGGAATTTCCAGGCGGTATCCTGGGCCTGGCACTCAACCTGGAAACAGACAACGTCGGTTGCGCAATCCTTGGTGACGTTGCCCACATTAAAGAAGGCGACACCGTCAAGCGTACCGGAAAAATTGCCGAGGTTCCTGTTGGACCGGCAATGGAAGGCCGCGTTGTTGATGGTGTTGGAATGCCGATTGATGGTCTGGGTCCCATTGAGACCACAGAAACCCGGAAAATCGAAGTCATCGCTCCCGGTGTTATCGCCAGAAAGGGTGTTCATGAGCCCTGCTACACCGGCAGCAAGGCTGTTGACGCCATGACACCTGTTGGCCGGGGCCAGCGCGAGCTCATCATCGGTGACCGCCAGATCGGCAAGACCTCTCTCTGTGTTGATGCGATCATTGCCCAAAAGGAAACCGATGTGCACTGCATCTACGTAGCCATCGGCCAGAAAAAATCAACGGTGGCCCTTGTGGTTGAAGCCTTGCGTAAGCATGGCGCCATGGAATACACCACTGTCGTTGCAGCCTGTGCTTCCGATCCTGCGCCGTTACAGTACATCGCTGCCTTTGCAGGATGCTCCATGGGTGAATACTTCAGAGATAATGGCCAGCATGCCCTGATCATCTATGACGATCTTTCCAAGCAGGCTGTTGCTTACCGTCAGCTTTCCCTGCTTCTGCGTCGTCCACCAGGACGTGAAGCCTATCCCGGTGATATCTTTTTCAACCATTCACGTTTGCTGGAGCGTTCCTCCAAGGTAAATGATGAGTTGGGAGCCGGTTCTCTCACTGCTCTGCCGATCATTGAAACCCAGGCTGGTGACGTTTCCGCCTATATTCCAACAAACGTTATTTCCATTACCGATGGCCAGGTATACCTCGAGCCGAACCTGTTTTTCGCAGGTGTCCGTCCTGCCATTAACGTCGGTCTGTCGGTTTCCAGGGTTGGTGGTGCTGCCCAGGTAAAGGCAATGAAACAGGTTGCCGGCTCTCTGCGTCTTGATCTTGCCCAGTATCGTGAGCTGGCAGCATTTGCCTCCTTTGGTTCTGATCTCGACAAGGCAACCCAGCAACAGCTGAATCGTGGGGAAAGGCTTGTTGAGGTTCTCAAACAACCACAATACCAGCCATTATCCATGGAAAAACAGGTTACCATCCTTTGGGCAGGCGCCAGGGGATTCCTTGATCCGATTCCGGTAAACATGCTGGCTGAATATGAGAAGGATCTTTATGCCTATATTGAACAGAGCGCGCCGGCAGTTTTTGATACCTTAAAAGAAAAAGAGGCAATTGACAGCGAACTCGAAGATTTGATGAAAAATACTCTGACCGCATTCAACGAATCGTTCTCAAGTTCGAAAGGTCTTAACTAATACGCACTAAGGCAAAGCAATGGCAAGTCTGAAGGATGTAAAATCAAAAATTGGTGGTGTGAAGAAGACTGCACAGATCACCAGCGCCATGAATATGGTTGCAGCTTCCAAACTGCGCGGAGCCCAGCAGAAGATGGAAGATTTCCGTCCCTATACGGAAAAATTCAATCAGGCAATGTCCAGTCTTTCCGCAAACATGGAAAGTGGGCAGTTTCCGCTCATGGAAGTTCGCGATGTCCAGACAGTTGAAATTGTAATTGTAACGTCTGACCGTGGACTATGCGGCAGCTTCAACTCACACATTTTCAAAGCAGCTGCAAAACTTATCTCCCAATATGAATCTGAAGGGAAAAAAGTATCCCTGGTCTGTGTCGGCAAAAAAGGCAATGCCTTTTTCAAAAAAACAGGAAAAGTCAGAAAGTCCCATACCGACATCATGGGAAGTTTCCAGATGTTCAATGCCAGGTCTATCGCCCAGGATGTTGCTGCTAATTTTCTGGCCGGTGAAGCTGACAAGGTCCATGTAATTTATGGCAAATTCATGAGTGTTGCCGTGCAACGGCCTCATATGGAAGTACTTCTGCCCGTACAGCCTGAAGTAAGCGAATCAGAAGATGCTGTCACTAAAGCAGGCGCTGCTGCCGGTGATTACCTCTATGAGCCAAGTCCTACTGAAATCATGGATGTACTTCTTCCATTATATATGAATGTAATGACCTACCATGCCATGTTGGAAACAGGAGCCAGTGAACATGCGGCCAGAATGACTGCCATGGATAATGCTACCCGCGCCTGTAAAGACATGATTAAGGATCTTACCCTTCTTTATAATAAAGCGAGACAAGCTGGCATTACTGCCGAGCTTATGGATATTGTGGGTGGGGCAGAGGCCCTGAAAGGATAAGAATAACGCCGAGAAGCAAATTCTTGGAAAATAATACACCCTGAGGAGGCTTATTTCAGATGAGCGCAGAACAGTCAATTGGAAAAATAGTACAGGTAATCGGTCCGGTTGTGGATGTCGAATTTGAACCCGGCAAACTTCCTAATATCTTGAACGCTCTTGCGGTCAGTAATCCGGCAATCAACGATATTGAAGGCAACCTGATAATCGAAACTGCTCAGCATCTTGGTGACAATGTTGTCCGCTGTATTGCCATGGATCAGACCGACGGTCTGGTTCGAGGCATGGAAGCCAAGGATACAGGAAGCCCCATATTAATTCCCGTCGGCCCAAATGCCCTGGGCCGGATCATGAATGTTGTCGGTCGTCCGGTTGATGGCCTGGGACCGCTCGAATCTGACAAGATGCGGTCAATTCACAAACCGGCACCTGCTTTTACAGAGCAGGATACAGAGGTTAACGTGCTGGAAACAGGGATTAAGGTTATTGACCTTCTCGTTCCCTTTCCTCGCGGTGGAAAAATGGGGCTCTTCGGTGGTGCAGGCTGCGGCAAGACCGTTGTTATGATGGAAATGGTTAACAACATCGCCATGCATCATGGTGGTATCTCCGTATTCTGCGGTGTTGGTGAGCGTACCCGTGAGGGTAACGATCTGTATCACGAAATGAAAGAATCAGGCGTTCTGCCTAAAGCTGCCCTGGTCTATGGCCAGATGACAGAGCCTCCAGGAGCTCGTACCCGGGTTGCTCTTACCGGCTTGAGTGCTGCAGAGTATTTCCGTGATGAAGAGGGCCAGGATGTTCTCTTCTTCGTTGATAATATTTTCCGTTTCACCCAGGCTGGCTCCGAGGTTTCCGCCCTCCTCGGTCGTATTCCTTCAGCTGTTGGTTACCAGCCGACTCTTGGTACCGACCTTGGAGAGTTACAGGAGCGCATTACCTCAACAACCAAAGGTTCCATTACCGCGGTTCAATGTGTATATGTCCCTGCAGATGACTTGACAGATCCTGCGCCAGCTACAACCTTTGCCCACCTCGATGGTACTGTTGTTCTTTCCAGGCAGCTTGTTGAGCTGGGAATCTATCCTGCTGTGGATCCACTTGACTCTACTTCCAGAATTCTTGATCCAAACGTTCTTGGTGAAGAGCACTACACGGTATCCCGCGGTGTCCAGGTGACCCTGCAGAAGTATAAAGAACTGCAGGACATTATCGCTATTCTCGGTATGGATGAGCTTTCAGAAGAAGATCAGGTCACCGTTACCCGGGCTCGTAAAATGCAGCGATTCCTCTCACAGCCATTTACAGTTGCCGAGGTATTCACCGGCATGGCTGGTAGTTATGTGAAAGTTGAAGATACCGTTCGCGGCTTTAAGGAAATTCTTGACGGTAAACATGACGAACTGCCTGAAAACGCCTTCTATATGGTAGGCACCATTGAAGAGGCAGTTGAAAAGGCTGCTACGGCAAAGGCTAAAGAAGCTGCATAAAGATTTGCTACTTATATAGATAATGTGGATATAAGGTAAAAATATGGCTGAAAAAATTAATCTTGAAGTGGTTACTCCCAAAGGACCAATTGTCAGCGAGGAAGTTGATATTGTCACCGCTCCCGGTTTTGCCGGTGAATTTGGGGTTCTGGCCAATCATGCTCCATTCCTGAGCACCATTAAAATTGGCACTCTTCGCTATAAAAAAGACGGCACTGAAGAAGAGTTAATGGTGAGTGGCGGTTTTTGTGAGGTTTCAAATAATAAGATCACCTTTCTTGTCGAATCAGCAGAACGCGGTCATGAGATTGATGCTGACCGTGCACTCCAGGCGAAAGAAAGAGCAGAAAAAAGACTATTGCAGGCCAGGGAGCAACAGGCAAAAATCGACAGAACCCGTGCTGAAGCCGCTTTGCAGAGAGCCTTGGCAAGACTGAGAATTGCTCAACGTCAGTAAAAACAAAATGGACTTGCAATAGCCAAATTAGATGTTTTATATAAAGGTCGTCCCTAGGGGCGGCCTTTTTTGATGTTATTGTACCCAATGGAGAGAACACCAGAGGAGAATCAAATGAAACCAAAAGAACGACTGGCAATTCCACGACAACAACCCAAGGAGCTCTCAGTTGCAGATCGAATTACCAATTTTAATGAAGTGACTTTCGGCTTTGATGCCGAAACTGCAGTCAAAGAGGCGAATCGCTGCCTGCAACGGCGGCGACGGTAACGGCTGCGGGTGTTGGCTAAAGTCTGCATCATGTAATTGATCTTCCCTCCAAAAATTTTAGCGAATATGACAGACAATAGTCAGGCTGTCAAGTCAAAAAATAAAATTCTTT
>JAAXQI010000136.1 GCA_012974315.1 Desulfobacterales bacterium
TGTATAAGAGACAGAGTATTAAGTGCTTTTGCAATATTTATATGTTGAATCCTAAGGAGGTTATAGATGGCCAACCCTGAAGAAATGAAAATGTTGGCAACTGAATATATTCGAACAGGAGATCACAGCCATAGTGACTATTTTGGCCTGATAAAAAAATTAGTAAGCCTCAGGAACAGGTATGAGAGAGGGAGTCAGGAGTTCAAAACCTGGCAGAAAGAAATTGATAGAATTTATGACCTTGTTCGTGATGAATTGATCAACAATCAGGCAAAGCCAACTACACCGGTAAAGTTTGGCACCTCCGGTTGGCGGGGAATTATCGGCAAGGATCTTACTGTAAAGTCGGTTAGCCAGGTGACACAGGCAATTGTTGCATTGTACCACGGGGTTGAGAGTAACCCTGAACTTGCAAATGGGCTGGGCGTTAAGACCCTGGAGGAAGCAAGGACGAGGGGATGTGTAGTAGGCTTTGATAACCGCTTTGGTGGAGAGTTGCTTGCCCAGGCGGTTTGTGATGTCCTGACAGACAGTTCCATAATTGTACATTATGCCGGTGAGTCAACAACCGGTGTAATATCAGCAGCTCTTTTAGAAATTGGTGCCGCCTTTTCCATCAACCTGACCCCGAGTCATAATCCTCTGGAATATGGGGGATATAAATTCAACGGCTCGGATGGAGGGCCTGCTTCCGACTTAATCACAAACAGGATTACTCAAGATGCACGGGAAATAATAGATCTTGGCAAGGAGTTGTTTCTTTCCCCGGATCAGTCCCTGGTAAGGGAATTTGATTCTTTAGGGTCCTGGATAGACATGGTACGCAGGAATCAGGTGCATCACGCTCTGGATTATGACAGCATCATGAAACAATTTGCCGGGGACGAAGAGATCGTTCTTGCTGTTGATTGTGTTCATGGTGCCAGCAGGCTGCATATAAATCGATTGATTAGAGACAATTCCAGTGAAACGTCTAATGACAGGATGCTTGTTCTGCGCGGAGAAAGCGATCCTACCTTTGGAGGCGTTGCGCCTGAACCCTCATCAACCAATATGAAGCCAGTTATGCACGTTCTTTCTAAAAGGTCTGAACCTTTAAAACTTGGAGCAGTTATTGATCCGGACGGTGACAGGGTTAGGTTGACAGATGGTAAAGTGGAGATCGATATGAACTTATTCGGTGCCATGGCATATCATTTTCTGCACGAACATAAAGGACTGCACGGTATGGTGGCAAAAACAGTGGCCACCAGTAATTTTGCCAACAAATTGGCAGAGGATTTTGGGGAGGAGGTTTTTGAATCAAGGGTAGGCTTCAAAGAGTTCAAGCCGGTAATCGGTAAAGCTCTCGTCTGCTTTGAAGAGTCAGATGGCATAAGTTTAATCGGCCATACGCCCGAAAAGGATGCTTATATCGGTTTGCTCCTTGGACTTGATATGGTGATGACACTTCGTAAGAATCTGGGAGATTATCTGCTTGAGATTCAAAAAGAGCATGGATATTATTTTCCTGCCAAGGATGGGGTGGTTGTAGGTAGTCAAGGTAAGGAACTGATGTCAGCACTTTCTCAACTGGAAAAATATTCTGAAGGATCAATTATCAAAGTTGGAGATGAAGAAAGAACAATCACAAAGTTAATTGATATTGACGGCAGAAAAATGGTTCTGGATGATGGCAGTTGGCTGATGGTGAGACCCTCAGGGACAGAACCCAAAGTCAGGTTTTATGTTGAGGCACGGGATAAAGAGAAGCAGCTTGCTTTATTTGAAACTGCAAAAGGGATGTTGGCGGAGATTGGACTGCTGAAATAAATTGAAGATTTAAAAAGTTGAAAATTGAAGATTGTTAGAACACAAAATTGCTATTGATTGTCAGAGGATTGAAGGTTTTCTGCTAAAAAATTTTCATTCTTCAATTTTTCAAATCTTCAATTTTAGTAATGAATACATGTTGATTTTTACATGTCAAAAAATTAAGATGTGCCGTCAATCTATTAGAACCTTTGTTACTTATTATTTTTAGGAGTTTTAGAGCGCTATGTGGAATTATACAGATAAGGTTAAAGACCATTTTTTAAATCCCCGCAATGTGGGTGATATTGAAGATGCAAGTGGTAAGGGCGAAGTGGGATCTCTGGCCTGCGGAGATGCTCTGACCCTTACTTTCAAGCTGGATGCTGAAGGCAGGATAGAAGATGCCAAGTTTAAGACTTTTGGCTGCGCCAGTGCAATTGCCTCTTCTTCTGCATTAACCGAGATGATTAAAGGTCTGACCGTGGAAGAGGCTGAAAAAATAACCAATGAGGATATTGCTGAATATTTAGGAGGTCTCCCCAAGGAAAAGATGCATTGTTCGGTTATGGGGCGCGAGGCTTTGGAAGCTGCGGTTGCTAATTATAAAGGTGTGCCGATCCCGATGGCCCAGGGAGAGCTTGTCTGTGAGTGCTTTGGGGTAACCGATCTGGAAATCAGACGGGCAGTTCTGGAGAGCAACCTGAAGACGGTTGAGGAGGTTACTAATTTTACCAAGGCGGGCGGTGGTTGCGGGAATTGCCACGAACGCATTGAAGAATTGATCATGGAGGTCCGCAAAGAAGCCAGGGATGAAGCCAAATCCGAGGAAGCTCCCAAGAGATTGACCAATATTCAGAAAATTAAAATGATTGAAGATGCCCTTGAGAGGGAAATACGGCCGGCACTGCGGAAAGATGGCGGTGATATTGAGCTTATTGATGTTGATGGTGATTTTGTTATGGTCTCTCTTCGTGGGGCTTGCGTGAGTTGCGCTGCCTCCCAGACAACACTGAAGGAATATGTGGAGAAAAAACTGCGTGAACAGGTCCTTGATTCGTTGATCGTTGAGGAGGTTAAAACATGAGCGATAAAGTGGTCTATATGGACAACAATGCTACAACCAGAGTGGCTCCTGAAGTTCTGGAAGTTATGTTGCCCTATTTTTCTGATTTATACGGTAATCCATCGAGCATGCATACGTTTGGTGGGCAGGTTGAAATAGCGATCAGCGAAGCCCGGGAAAAAATTGCCAATCTTATAGGTGCATCTTCCGATGAAATAATTTTTACAAGTTGTGGAACGGAAAGTGATTCCACAGCAATTTTTTCAGCGCTTCAGGCTTATCCTGAAAAAAGACATATAGTCACAACGCGGGTTGAACATCCTGCTGTCAAGAATCTCTGTGAAAATATTGACAAGATCACCGGCCATAAGCACAAGGTGACCAGTCTTCCGGTAGATAGAGAGGGCATGCTCGACCTGCAGCGCTATGAAGAAAGTCTCACCGATGACACGGCTATCGTCAGTGTAATGTGGGCCAATAATGAGACCGGGGTGGTTTTTCCAGTAGCTGAAATGGCCGCTATAGCAAAAAGCAGGGGGATTCTTTTTCATACCGATGCGGTTCAGGCAGTGGGGAAAATCCCGATTGACTTAAATGTTACTTCTTCAGTGGATTTTTTATCAATATCAGGACATAAACTGCACGCCTCAAAAGGTATAGGAGTTCTTTATGTTCGTCGTGGTACCCCGTATGCTCCATTTCTCATTGGAGGACATCAGGAACACGGTCGTAGGGGGGGCACCGAAAATGTAGCTTCCATTGTCGGTTTAGGAAAAGCCTGTGAATTGGCAGGTGAACGTATGGAAGAGGAGAACACCCGGGTCAAGGCTTTGCGTGATAAACTGGAGAAAGGGCTTTTGGATTCCATTTCCCATTCCATGTTAAATGGTCATAAGACAGAGCGCATTCCCAACACAACAAGTGTCAGCTTTGAATCTGTCGAAGGCGAAGCCATTCTGTTGCATCTGGACAGGTTCGGCATCTGCGCCTCCTCAGGTTCGGCCTGTACTTCCGGTTCCCTTGAACCTTCACATGTTTTACGTGCCATGGGTGTGCCCTTCACAGCTGCACATGGTTCCATCCGTTTCAGCTTAAGCGTTTACAATGTCGAGGAAGAGGTCGATTATATCCTCGAAAAATTGCCGTCGATCATTCAAAATCTTCGGGATCTTTCACCGTTTTGGAAGGGAAATCATTCTGGAGCGGTAGGCAGCAGCCAGTGCAAGTGCAGTTGTTAATAACTCAACCGTATCAAGGGGAAATAGATGAAAGTTGTTGCACCATATTTTGAAATCCTTGAAGACCTGGATGATCAGAGCCTGGCCGTAAGAATCGAAGTTTGTGGCCGCATTTGCTACAAGAGTGAAGATAAAATTACTCCTGAGTCAGCAGAGCCGTTTATCAGGAATATAATTAAGCACGGTCATAATTCAGTCACTGAAATGGCGGTACTCACCTTAAAGATTCTTTATGACACGGAGTCTATGGCAATCCAGTTTTTTAATCTGATGCCAAAATTTTTGTTGGTGGACAGGGTCGAAAAGAAGGAACTTCTTGTAACAGGGAGTATCCGGGCATTCAGAGAGTTGTACAAGTCAAACTCCACTGTAAAAATGGTCAAGGCCATTACAGAGTATCTCAACAGTTGTCATCCTCTTTTTTATGAAGACCTGATTCCTGCCAGAGGCCTTTTAAAACAGGAAGGTGTGCTGGTAGAGAAGGTGCCTTTGGAGACAGTAGAATCTCTTTCTGCAGAACTTCTGGCCAAGCATCGTCATGTTGCGGTTCTCTTTGTGGTGAACCGTGCTATTACCCATGAGATAGTCAGGCACAGGCCTGTATCCTTCCTGCAGGAAAGCCAGAGGTATTGCAGATACAGTCAGGATAAATTCGGCAACGAGGTAACCTTCATCAAACCCATGTTTTTTGAGAAGGGTACAGATGAGTATAGTTTGTGGGAAAAGGCAATGCAGGATACTGAAGAAATTTATCTCAAGCTGCTGGGCACATCTTCTCCTCAGGCTGCCAGAACTGTTCTGCCAAACTCCTGTAAAACAGAATTGATAACTTTTGCCAATCTTCTTGAATGGCTTCATATCTTTAAATTGCGCACTTCAAAAGGGGCTGAGCCCTCCATGCGGGAAGTTATGATCCCGTTGCTGCACAGGTTCCAGGAAAAATATCCAACCATTTTTAACGGAATAGAGTTGAACGTATAGGTATTTCTACTTGCTTTTTGTCTCTATTGTTTGGTATTGATTTTCACACTGGTTTTTTTTTACAAGGTGTGGGCTGTTTTTATAGTTTTTTAAATTGAGTATTTATTTGTACTAATAAAAATCTTTGAGAAATTAAGGAGGGTATGAAATGGCTTATAACGCGGTGGAAATGGCAGACTGGCAAATATCTGAGGCTGCTGAAAAAAATATGCCCACTCCCGAGGAGTGGACCGATAGGCTTGGGCTAAAGAAGGATGAAGTGCTGCCCATGGGCAGGTTGGCCAAGCTTGATTTTCTGAAGATCATTGACCGTCTTCAGGATAAACCTGATGGCAAATACATCGAGGTTACTGCTATTACTCCGACGCCTCTGGGCGAGGGTAAGAGCACCACCTCCTGTGGTTTGATGGAGGGTATGGGTAAGCGGGGATTAAATGTTGGTGGAGCCCTTCGTCAGCCTTCTGGAGGTCCGACCATGAACGTTAAGGGTACGGCGGCCGGCGGCGGTAACTCCCTGTTGATCCCCATGACTGAGTTCTCCCTTGGGCTCACCGGTGATATCAATGATATCATGAATGCTCATAACCTGGGCATGGTGGCCATGACCTCCCGTATGCAGCATGAGCGTAATTATAACGATGAGCAGCTGGCGAGGCTGACCGGTATGCGGCGGCTTGATATTGATCCCACCCGTGTGGAGATGGGTTGGATTATTGATTTTTGTGCCCAGGCTCTCAGAAATATCATCATCGGTCTTGGCGGCCGCTATGACGGTTTTACCATGCAGTCAAAATTTGGTATTGCCGTGGGCAGCGAGTTGATGGCTATCCTGGCTGTGGCTACAGATCTTGCAGATCTGAAAGAGCGGATCAATGACATTACCGTGGCCTTTGACAAGAGCGGCAAGCCGGTAACCTGCCGTGATCTGGAAGTGGGTAACGCCATGGCCGCCTTTATGCGCAACACCGTCAATCCAACTTTGATGTGTACTGCTGAGTATAATCCCTGCCTGGTCCACGCTGGCCCTTTTGCTAATATTGCCGTGGGACAGTCCTCTATCATCGCCGACCGGGTCGCCCTGAAACTCTTTGATTACAATATCACAGAGTCCGGTTTTGCCGCTGATATCGGGTTTGAGAAATTCTGGAACGTCAAGTGCCGTTTCTCCGGCCTCAAGCCCCATGTCTCCGTCCTGACAGCTACCATCCGCGCCCTGAAGATGCACGGCGGCGGTCCCAAGGTAGTTGCCGGTAAGCCTTTGGATGAAGCTTACATCAAGGAAGATGTGGGACTGGTCGAGAAGGGCTGCGAAAACATGGTCCATTTGATCGGGGTAATTCGCAAGGCCGGTATCAATCCGGTGGTTTGCATTAACCGTTTCTATACCGATACCGATGAAGAATGTAAAGTCGTTCGCAGGATTGCTGAGGCTGCCGGTGCCCGCTGCGCCGAGTCCAAACATTGGGAATTGGGCGGCGACGGAGCCCTGGAGTTTGCTGATACGGTGGTCGAAGCCTGCAACGAAGAAAATGATTTCAAATTCCTTTATCCTCTGGAAATGAAACTTCGTGACCGTGTTGATGTCATTGCCCGGGAAGTCTATGGCGCTGAAG
>JAAXQI010000006.1 GCA_012974315.1 Desulfobacterales bacterium
AGATGTGTATAAGAGACAGGGTGAATCGTTTTCACATCGCCCCAGATGTAACACCTGAAAAAGTAGTATCTGCTTCCGGTTGCCAGGCAGCAGAAGAGCTCACTTAAAGCTCTGGTGATGCTTGCAGAACAACTTAAAGGAGAAAATAAAAATGCGTCGAAAAGGGAGATTTTTCATTTTATGTCTCATTATAGGCAGTTTGCTCGTTATCTCTCCACTTTTTCCCTCTGCCTCAGAGGTGCCTGGAATTATCGAACTGGATGGTATTGGCGATATTTATGGACCGGTGACTTTTGATCATGCCATTCATATGGACGTAGCTTCCTGTGCAACCTGCCACCATCATACAACCGGCTTACCTGCCGAGGACGAAAAGTGCGTGCAATGTCATAAAGACAGTGACACGGCAAACGAGGTCACCTGCACCGGATGCCATCCTGTAAATCCCGTCAGCAATAAAACGGTACGGGCATCAAAAAATGCAGACCTGTTTCACATTGATACAACGGGATTAAAAAGAGCCTATCATTTGAAGTGTTTAGCGTGTCACATAGAAATGGATGCACCAAGCGGCTGTGAGGACTGTCATCCCAAAAGAGATGATGACGAGAATGTGACAAGCACGGATGACTAGCTGCACAATCAGCCCATTGAACCCAATATCATAAAGGACGATGGCATGAAAACAACAAGAAGAAAATTTCTGCAGTTCGCTGGAGTGACGGCAGGTGCAAGCCTTCTGCTGGGACCGAAAAATACTTTTAGCTCTGTACCCCCAAGGAACACCTCCCAACAGTATGCCATGTTGAATGATACCACCAGGTGTATTGGTTGCCAGGCCTGTGAACGGGCCTGTGCTGAGAAAAACTGTTTTCCAATACCAGAAATGAAACCGGAAATCGATACACCTAGAAACACCTCTACTGAAGCACTGACAGTAGTTAATGCCTATTCTACAGACAACAAAGGTATAGTTTTTAATAAAACACAGTGCATGCACTGCGATCAACCCGCCTGCGTTTCCGCCTGCCTGGTAAATGCCATGTACAAGACTAAAGAAGGACCGGTAATCTGGCGGGAAGACAAGTGTATGGGGTGCCGTTACTGCATGATCGCCTGCCCCTACGACGTTCCAAAGTTTGAATATGGCAGCCTCAATCCAAAGATCAAAAAATGTATCATGTGCTATGACCGGCTTCAAGAAAGCAAGATTCCTGCATGTGCTGAAGCCTGCCCCCAGGAGGCCATCCTGTTCGGCAAAAGGGGTGAACTCCTGGATATTGCAAAAAAGCGGATCTACGACCATCCCACCAAATATGTCCGTCATATCTATGGCGAACAGGAGGTGGGCGGCACCAATATGCTCTACCTGGCAGGTGTCCCTTTCGAGCAGCTGGGCTTTAGAACCGACCTGGGAACAATTCCCTACCCGGAATATACCAAAACATTCCTCTATTCTGTCCCCCTGGCTCTGCTGCTTGCACCTGCATTCATGTTGGGACTGCGCCAGGCGACAAAAGGAAAAAACGACAAGGACTGATTAAAACAATTCTTATTGAGGCTGTTGAATTAAATAAAGGAGAATAAAAAGTGAACACAACAGATACTTCAGCACCTTTGTATAGAAGAGTTGGCCAGGATCTGTGGGAATTTATCCTGGCCGAGCTCAAGCCCAAAGGCAAGCTCCTCACTCCGTTTAATATAATTTCAGCACCGATCATTCTTCTCGGTCTGGTCCTCATCGTCTTCCGTTTTACTAAAGGGCTGGGCGCAGCAACCAACCTTAGCCAGGAATTTCCCTGGGGTATCTGGATTGGTTTTGACGTTGTTACCGGTGTTGCTTTTGCGGCTGGTGCCTATATCGTCACCTTCATGGTTTATGTCCTGCGTATGGAAAAATACCATTCCATTGTCAGGGCGACGGTATTGAACGGCTTTCTAGCCTACGTTTTTTACGCTGGGGCTCTAGCCCTGGATCTCGGCAGGCCGTGGAAGATAATCAACCCCATTATTGGCAACAGCTTCGGGGTCAGCTCTGTGCTTTTTCTTGTAGCCTGGCATTTCCTGCTTTACATGATGGCGCAATTCATTGAATTTTCGCCTGCTATCGCCGAATGGCTGGGTCTCAGAAAGCTGCGGAAAATACTGGGGACTCTGACTATCGGAGCAGTGGTCTTCGGGATTTGTCTCTCCATGCTGCATCAATCAGGGCTGGGAGCATTATTCCTGCTGGCACCGGCAAAGATCCATCCCCTGTGGTACACGGAATACATTCCCGTGCTGTTTATTGTATCCAGTGTCTTTGCAGGGATGTCGATCGTCATTATTGAGGGAACCATAAGCCATCGTGTTTTCCGCCACCAGATAAGTGCTGAGCACCATGCCAAACACATGGATATCATGGTGGGGCTCAGCCGTTTGGCAGCCGCAGCCCTCTTTGTATACTTTTTCATGAAGATCCTCGTTCTGACCCATGGCATGCACTGGAATGAGCTCCTGACACCCATGGGGTATCTTTACCTGGTTGAAGTGTTAGGCTTTGTGGTCCTGCCGTTTATTATCTTTGTAAAGGGTGCAAAAAACCGTGACCGCAAGCTCCTGCTTTCCGCGGCCATCATTACTGCTTTGGGCATAATTTTTAACCGCCTTAATATCTCTGTCATTGCGTTCAAATGGTACGCGCCAGTTCATTACATGCCTTCATGGATTGAAATTGTCGTCACCCTGGCCGTTGTCTTTGGTGAAATATGGGCCTTCCGCTGGGTTGCCAACAGGATGCCTGTGTTCATGGAATCACCCCAGTGGGTGAAGCATCTGGACAGAGAAGTTGAATACCCGGTGCCCAAAGGCGCCGTGGCCAATATTAACTCCAAAACAGCGGCCTTGCAGCCGGTGAAGATCAAGAAATAAAGGAGGAAGTGCAATGGGTAACTTGGCCATGTATGCAACTAAAGGATTTGAGTATCTCCTTATCCTTGGTTTTTTAGCTTCATTCACGCTCTTTTATCTTTATTTTACCTCTCACAGATTTGAGACGGCGACCGCGGCCGTAACCAGCCAGCTTGTTGACGGATTGGTCGACTGGTTCCGGGTCCCTGACAATATCTTCTTTCACCAGGCTCACACCTGGGTCCGCCGGGAAGAGTCCGCACCTGCCTTGGTAGTGGTAGGCATGGATGACTTTGCACAGAAAATGGCTGGCCCATTGGAGCTCTGGGATATTCCTGCTCCAGGTACCACAATCAGACAAGGGGATAAAGGCTGGAGCCTGCATGACGGCAAAAAGTCGGTTGACATGCTGATGCCAATGAGCGGTGAAGTAGTTGCTATCAATAAGGATGTCCTGGCAGCTATGAAAAATGACACCTACAAAGATTCCGAATTAAGCCGCGATCCCTACGAAAAAGGCTGGATCCTCAAGATTAAACCCTATGATTTTGAACGGGAGCGGAAAGGACTGTTGAGCGGTACTCTGGCCAGAAAATGGATGGACGAGGTGGTTGAACACCTGCGCAGCAAAATGAACACGGAACTCGGTGGTGTTATGCAGGATGGTGGTGTACCGGTTGCTGGAATGGCAAAAAATATCAATGGGGAGGGATGGGATCTGCTCCTGAAGGAGTTTTTCCTGACTTGACAGTATGTTGCCGGCCTCCATACGCATTTGACATTGAAGCAAGCGTTTTTCACCAGATGCGAGGTTTGGTAGTGTAAGACAGCAGTCTTGCACAACTCCCTAAAAGGAGGTTCCTGATAATGATACATTTAGGAAAGAATCTATTCGAAAGAATACCAGAACGGTTGGATGTTTACAGAAAAACCGTTCCCGATGGCGAAAACGAATGTGTGTGGGCTGAGGCCGGAGTCGTGCCCTATAAATTATGCGATTCTCATTTTGATTGCACTAACTGCTCTTTCGATATTGTCATGCGGGGGGGAAATGAATTGATTCCCCGGAGGATAAGCAGCAGTGGCGGGAAATTATGTACACACCGTTTTTACCACCATTGCCACACCTGGGCGCAGGTGGAGGAAAATGCCTATATAAGAATTGGTATCGATGATTTCGGCCAGAATATACTGGGGCCGATCGAAAAAATATGCCTTCCTTTAAAAGATGAAAAAATCGGCAAAAAAAGCATACGGATAAAGGCACGGGGCTCCATTGTTTCTTTGGTGCCACCTGTTGAAGGATATGTGCAAGAAGTCAATGACGATCTTATCAACCAGCCGCAACTGGCAAATAAATCTCCCTACGGAAATGGGTGGCTTGTGCTGCTTCGCCCAACCATGCTGGTTAAAAACCTCAAGAAACTGTTTTATGGTACTGCTGCGATACAGTGGTTTGACGTGGAGATGTACAGGTTAGCCGCTTTGATTACCTCAGAACTCAACAGCAGGATGGACGAAAAGTTAGGCATGACACTTCCTGACGGAGGTCTGCCGGATTTTGCAATGCTCAACGAACTGCCGCCAAGTATTACAAAAAGAGTACTTGAGCAATTTTTTCTCTATTCCCATACAAAGGACAAATTTAAAGATTAACCAAACCTGTGGAGTATAAATCCCGTGCCTTGAGTGTTGAAAAATTCAACAGACTGCTTAATTACTCAACATCATGCCTTAGACAAACAATGCAACAACTGACTGGCCATGTGCAAAATAAAAACAAAAACCCTTTTATTCCAAATAATTGCTTACTATTCCACATTAATTAACCCCTGTATAAAGATTTGGCACACATATTGTATTTATTAAATTGAAAGCAAGTAAAATCTGAAACAAAGAATCTTGATTCAGGTCACAAAAGGGGCGATCTGGAGATAACTGAAAGAGTAGCAAAACATAATGGAGGCCCATCATGATAGAAAACATTATTTTAACAATAGCGCAGGGTAAGGTTGGTTGGGCTGTTTTAGGGATGATCGGAGTGGTCGCGACAGTATTTGCAGTATACTATCTATCCTTTGCAATTTACCTGATCGTCGCTTCCGCTTACTCAGGCTTCAAGCTGATTCCTGAAAGCTACAAAATCTGGCGCGAAGATTTCGCTGCCGCATACGACACTAACTGGGGCAACGCCGAGCTTGGAATTACCATGCCTGACGGTGGTGAGCCAGTCGAAAAAGAGGAAAAAGAAGAAAAAGAAGAAGCCTGAATGGCTATCTAGAAAACGAGTTAAATATGGCAGGGTAACAAAACCCTGCCATATTTTTGTCAAATATTCGCTTATCTTATGCTGGGTTCAATTTATATAAGCCACACAATTTTTCAGGCCACTATTTATTTTCAAACAGAGGGGTGAACTTATGAGTGGAAAATGCGATTGGTCATGTTGGGAAATTATGAACTGCGATGAATCCAAAAAATGTCCTGCCAAAACTCGGCCTGAAACACCCTGCTGGGAGATAGCAAAAGAAAGGAGTGATTACAGGTATAGCTTGCAAGTTTGCGTTGACTGTATAGTACACATTCTTAAAAGAGAAAATACTGTTCTCAGTAAAAATGAGATGCAGTCCATAATGGTCAACAAGGTAAATTGCTATCTGCAAAAGGAAAATGTCTGGTAATTTACTAAATTTCTCGGAAATAATAATAGCCACTGCCGGGGTATGCTCAGGTCCATATCCTGGCAGCTTTTGCATCTCTTTATTTACTGATACAAAACCACTTAAAGATCAAGTCCGGCACATCTTCAGTTATTGACATCGCTTCTCAATCAATTCACAAATTCATATGTTATGGTGACATTCATAACTTTATGGTAATTTTGCCTCATATCACAATACTGAGGAAGCGTTACAGTAGTCACGCTACTCTTAATCTATTTTGACAACTCAACGGGTGCTGCATGATTAATTTTTTTAAAAAGAAAAAAACTTCTGGCGGTTGACCGCCACCTGACAAAGCTGGCGGTCGCCAGCAGGAATGTGCCCTACCTCATGTTGCAGATCCATCCTCACCTGATCCGCAAAAAATAAAGGCTGCCATCAGGCTGAAATATGCCGAAGTGGCTCTATCCTCAGAGGGGAAATTTGAATACCCCACTGGCAGGGCCGGGGCGGAAGGACTGGGCTATGATCCGGTTTTTATCAGTGAAGCGTCACCATCCCTTCTGAAATCCTTCTGCGGCGTTGGAAACCCTTTTTCACTTGGTGCAATAGAACCAGGGGCCACTGTTCTTGATATTGGCAACGGCGCCGGTTTTGATCTGTATGTTGCCAGCCGGTTAGCCGGAGAGACCGGCAGGGTCTGCGGTATTGATCTTACCAGGGAAATGGTCGACCTGGCCCGGCAGAATTTAGCTGAATCCGGCCTGACCAATATTGAGGTAACCCACGTATCCTCGGAAAAAATCCCCTATGATGACAACACTTTTGATACTGTTATTTCAAATGGCGTTATAAATCTGTCCCCCTGCAAGCAGGAACTTTTCCAGGAAATATTCAGGGTGCTGAAAAAGAACGGTAAGCTGCAGTTTGCCGATGTTGTCCTGGAAAAGGAATTGCCCGGAGCGCTGGCCGGAAGTCCCGAAGCCTGGTCACAATGAATCGGCGGCACGATCCCGGTACGGGATCAAATAAATTTAATAGAAAAGGTTGGCTTCTCTAACGTTGAGTCTCCAGGAAAAACAGGCTTTAGAACCTCACAATATACCGTGGGCGCACTCTTTAGGGCGATTAAAACTGAATGACAACTGACAGGAAACGTTCTGCTTCCATAATAAAGGCTCTGCTCTTTGTCGTTTTTATTATCACGGCCATCCTCGTTTTCCAATTCACTCCACTTAAGGAATACCTGCATCCCCAATCCATAAAGAATTATCTGGCCGCTACCGGAAGCCTTGCCCCTTTGCTTTTCATTCTTGCCTATGCCATTGGTATTTGTCTTTTCTTGCCAGCAACCCTTTTTACCGGGATTGGGGCCGTGCTTTTTGGTGCTTCCTTTGGCTTTCTGTACAATATCACCGGGGCTATGCTGGGGGCTTCGGCCGCTTTTTTTATTGGCCGCTATCTCGGAAGGGATTTTGCAGCATCATTGATCGGCGATCGCCTTTCGAAATACGATGAAAAGATAGCTGCTAATGGTTTTACCGTAACCCTCTATCTGCGATTGCTTTTCTTTCCATTCACGCCAATGAATTTTGGCATGGCCTTGACACGAATATCCTTTGCTCAATATTTCTGGGGAACATTTTTCGGCATAATCGCCGGTGGGTTTGCCATGACTTTCTTTTTTGCCACCTTGGCCGAGGTTTGGAGTACCGGTGGGATGGAAACGCTGTGGGACTGGAAAAGCCTGTTATCACTGGCCTTATTTGTCGGCTCCTTTTTTATACCAAAAGTTGTAAAACATTTTAAACCGGAAATTTAATATATCTGCACTGGTTGTTAAGTTTGAGGGTCACATAAAAATGTGAAGTTTTTTTCTCATTTCCCGATGCAGAATCGCTCAAATATAAGATCCAGTACATCTTCGGTTGTAGTCTCGCCAACGATATCCCCCAGATAGCCGAGTGCTGACTGGAGATCTATTGCCAGGAGATCAGGGGAAACATCTACTTCCATTCCCTTTTCGACTCTGCGGCATGCTTCAAGCCCCTTTTTAAGTGCATCCTTGTGCCGCACATTTGGAACAACTGCCGCTCCCGGATCCCAGCCCAGGCCTTTATTGCTTCCGGTAATTAAGGAAAAAACCGTATCCTTGAGTTCCAGGATTCCGGTCTGCTCTTTGGCTGATATAGAAACAAGCGGTTCGTTTCCCAGGGCTGTACGGTACTGCTCAGGTAAGGGGCCAGACTTAATGTCAATCTTGTTTAAGACCAGCAGCACCTTCTGTTTCCTGCTGTTTTGCTTCACGCTTTTATAAAGAGCCAGGTCCTCCTCGACCAGCGGTTGGGTGGCATCAAGCATAAAGAGCACCAGCTCAGCATCTGCAAGCTTGGCCCGCGCCCGCTGAATGCCCATTTCCTCTACCATCTCGTTGGTCTGTCTGATCCCTGCAGTATCAACAATACGAACCGGCATACCCTTAATATTAACGAACTCCTCTATGGTATCGCGTGTTGTTCCAGGAACTGGGGTGACCAGGGCCCTGTCTTCCTCCAGCAGGGTATTGAGCAGGCTTGATTTTCCGACATTCGGCCGTCCCAGAATCACTGCACTGATGCCTTCCCGAAAGATCTTACCCTCGTCAGCCCTGGCAATAAGTTCAATCAGCGGCTCCTCAATCTCGTTTTTAAGTTGCTGCATTAAGACAGCATGATCCAGAATATCAGTCTCGTCCTCAGGGAAGTCTATGGCTACCTCCATAATGGCGCTCATGGCCACAAGCCTCTCCTGAATTAATGAGATCTTTTCATAGAGTCTGCCCTGAAGCTGCCCAACCGCCATTGAGCGCCCTTCATCTGTTTTTGCCTCAATAAGATCAACAACGGCCTCGGCCTGGGTAAGGTCAAGGCGACCGTTCAAAAAAGCCCGCTTGGTAAACTCGCCAGGTTGTGCCAGGCGAGCACCACCTGCCATGATAATGCTTAAGATTTCCTGGAGGACCAGATAGCTTCCGTGGCACTGGATCTCGACCACATCCTCACGGGTATAGGTATTGGGACCCCGCATGAAGACAGCCAGCACTTCATCAACTGGAGATCCACTGTCAGGATTTATAATCCAGCCATAATACATCCGGTGGCTTTCATAATCCTGTGGCTTAGTTTTATGGCGAGGTACAAATAGTTTTTGAAAAATATGAAGTGAGAATGGCCCGCTGATGCGGATGACACCTACCCCGCCAGGACCTGGCGGAGTAGCTATCGCAGCAATGGTTTCTTCCGAGCTGCCTGCAGGTGGGATTTGATCGGATGGACTCAATGAATCAGCTTCTTGCGTTTAAACTTCCTTTTTATTCCTGCTGGTCTTCCTTCTTCCGGAAGACCCTTTTTTGCCTTTTCCCGGGCGGTAGATCAATACTTTCTTTAAAGGCCCTTCTCCCACGCTCCTGCTTCGAACATCCTTATCGTCCTGCAGAGCAATATGAACAACTCGTCGTTCAGAGGGATTCAGAGATGGGATTGACCGGGTTTTACCACTTTTCTTTACCTCGTCGGCATATTGAACTCCAAGCTTCTTCAACTCTTCGTTCCGCTTGGCTCTGAAATCTCCAGCATCCAGTGAGATTATGGCCTTTTCGGTAAATTTCTTACCTATCATTTTCCTGAGCAAATATTGCAGACTGTCAAGTATTTTGCCGTTTTGATCAACTATCTCGGTAACATGTTCCCCCTTGATCAGGGCAGTGACGTTCTCCTGATCACTGGAGACAGAAACCTCGGACGAACAATCCATCAACTCCAGGAGACGGCTCAGATCAGTCTCAACCTGGGAGAGCAGATCCGCACCCACCAGAAAATCTTTTTTGGGTTCCCTGGCTATCTCTTGAACCTTTGCAGCAGGCTTTGGCCTCTCTTCTTTCTTTTTTTCTCTCGAAGGAGCCTTCTGCTTTTCAATTTTCTTTATTTTTTCACTTTTGGATTTGGCTGGTCTTTCAGAAGGTTTTTCTTCAGCTTCCTGACTGTCTTCTCCTTTTACAGATACCCGAAGACGGGCCTTCTGCTTGCAAAGACCAAAAATCCCTGAGGTGCCCGTGCTTAATACCTCAATTTCAAGGTTTTCCTGGGAAACATTAAGGGCGTCACATGCCTTGCTGATAGCATCAGCAACGTCTTGTCCTTCAACTTCTATTTTTTTATGTAAAGCCATTTTACTCCTCGTGCTTATTCGACCGGATATCTACGTTGCATCACAGCAGTAACCCGGATACTTATTTTATGCTGCCGCTGCCTGTTTGTTGATTATATGCTGCTGGACAATGGACAATAGGTTGTTTATAAACCAGTACAACACCAGGCCGGAAGCAAAATTCAGGAACATAAACGTGAAGATAACGGGCAAAAACATCATTATTTTTGCCTGGGTTTTATCTACAGGGGTGGGCGTCATTTTCTGCTGCAGAAACATGGACGCTCCCATCAGAAGAGTAAGAACCGGGATACCCCCAAGATAAGGAATATCCAGGCCTATCATAAGGCGATCCGGAGCAGACAGGTCAGTGATCCAGAGCATAAACGGAGCATGCCTGAGTTCTATAGCCTGGAGCAGCACCTTGTAGAGTGCAAAAAACACCGGAATCTGCAGCACCATCGGCAAACAGCCACCAACGGGATTGACCTTGTAGGTTTTGTACAGGATCATCATTTCCTCGTTGAGGCGAGTTTTGTCGTTTTTGTACTTTTCCTTAAGCTTTGCCATTTTGGGCTGAATCTTCTGCATATTCTTCATTGATTTCAGCCCTTTCTGGGCAATAGGCCAGAAAAGGAGCTTGATCAGAATAGTGACCAGTATTATGGAAATTCCATAATTGCCGACATAGCCATAGAAAAAGTTCAAAAGGAACAAGGCGGGCTTGGCAAGCTTGTCAAACCAGCCAAAATTGACAACCCGCTCCAAATCATGTCCAGCCTCTATGAGGTCCGCCATTTTTTTGGGCCCAAAATAAACCTGATAATTATACTGCAGATGTCCCTTTGCAGGGATAATATCCTCTGCGCCGATAAGCAGGGTTCTCACCTTTTCACCCTCTGCTGAAAGTTTTAATGATATGCCTTCGCTCTTTTCCGGTATAACCCCGGTCATGAAATATGTCCCTTCAAAAGCCGCCCAGGTAATATTTCCCTTCAGGGTTTTGCTTGCCTCTTCGAGGTCGCCGGGCTTGATCTCCTCCAGTTTGCCGTCAATCAATGCAGCCGGACCGTTAAAGAGATAACGCTGCGCAGCTGAACCAAAGGGAAGATTGGTGAGACTCATATAAGGAGAGCCTTGCAGGGGCGTCTCGGAAGAATTGTAGATATCAATTGACATATCGAACAGGTAACTGACCGGATTAAAAACCAATCGCCTGGTTACCTGCAAGCCGGAGGAAAGTTGCGCCGTCATGGTCAGGGTCTGGCTCTCGCCGCCATCAACCTTAAGCGTTTCCTTGTCAGAGGTAAATAATGGGATTTGGGCCCGGCTGGGATCAACACCCCAGGAAAAATAAAGGGGGAGTTCTGTAAAAGATTCTGTGCTGACCAGCTCTTTTCGTTCAGAGTCAGCATCCGCTGTTTCGTTAAAACGGTTAAGTTTATAGCTTTTAACTCCGCCACCGGTTTCCGTTATAACCGCAGTAAAGGCGCCAGTGTTAACAACAATATCCTTGCCCTCCTGGCCGGGAAGAATTGCCGGTTGTACAAATTCTGCCGGTTGATCTGCAGAAACAATTCCGGCCGGAACCGATTGGGGTTGTGGTTCCTGAACAGAAATATTGGGCTGCTGCACCTCAACTGTCTTTTCCGTCACCGGTTGTTCCTGTTCTACTTCTGGCTTAACAAACAGGTACTGATAACCAAGTAAAATACAAAAGGAAAGGACGATTGCCAATATAGATTTATGCGTATCCATTACTATTCCTCTCCGCCCCAAGGGGCGATGAATTGCTTCCAGTTTTGACAGATTTACTCTGGTTTATTTTACTGGATCATAGCCGCCATCATTAAAGGGATGGCAACGTATAATCCGCCGCAGGGCCATATAACAACCCCGAATGATACCATGGCACTTGATAGCATCAATGGCATACTGTGAACAGGTGGGCGTAAAACGGCATGTTGGGAGAAACAGGGGGGAAATCAGGAGTTGATATGTCCTGACCAGGGAAAGAAAAAAATGAGTGGCCAATTTCTGCAGAAAATCTTTCATGAATTTACTTTTTCCTGCATCAGTTCTTCCCGGTCGCAATATTTCCTTTGGTTATATAACATTAAACGGTAAAAGTGTTTTGCTATAGAAAAGACAGCCTGCTGCGATCCAGCAAGCTGTTGATGGCGGCTGTAACGTCCGCCACCTTTTCCAGATTAAAACCTTTCCGCACCGTAATAATTATATCCATGGAAGGTAACTCACAACTTCTGGAACTCTTTTCCTGAAGGAAACGCCTGTCTAACCGGAAAAATTCCCTGATGATTCTCTTAATTCTGTTTCTCTTTACCGCTCCCTTGAGCTGCCCATGAATACTGATTCCAAGCCGGTTGTGCTCTAGATTGTTTGGTAGCAGAATCAGACTGAAATTTTCCCCGTGTACCCGTTTACCACGCAGGTAAACATTATCGTATTCGCTTTTTTTTCTCAGTAGAAAGATCTTGGGTAGCGAGAGGGGGTTCATGGCTTAACAGCTTAGGCCGGCCCTGTCCATTAACGGGACACCTGGTATCCAGAAAGATAACCAGGCAATCCTATAAAACACTTAACCGTTTTCTTCCCTTGGCTCTTCTGCTATTGATAATTGCTCTTCCTGCCTTTGTTCTCATGCGCAGGCGAAAGCCATGGGTTCTGTGCCGTTTGATGTTGCTGGGTTGAAATGTTCTTTTCATAACTTTTTCCTTAAGCTTCTATGTTTTCCGAATTATGTGCAAAACCCCTGCGAACTCTCTAACGAACAATCGCTGTAGTGCTCTCTGTATAAGGTTTTTTGCAGGGGGAGACAAATATTTACTTAAAAACCAATAAACAAGAGATATAACCATAGAAAAATAAGGGTGTCAAATAAAAACCTCCTATGATAGAGTGATTTGTTCTTCTCTTCAAATCTACTCATTTATCAGCTTGAAGATTTAGAGGGTTGACTCAGCTTGATAGTATACTCATTATTTGATTAAGTCGCAGCTAAGCACCCTTTCAGGGCACTCTTTTTAGTACCCCCCTGAGGGGTATAAACTTCGACTGCGAAAAGTCATGGGATGGCTTGCAAGGAGAATAAACAATGCCCATATATGAATACGAGCACCTTGGGGAAGGATGCGAGCATGGTAAGTCTTTTGAGATGAAACAATCAATGTACAGTGAAAAATTCTCGCAATGCCCTTACTGCGGCGAGGAAGTAAAAAGGATGATCTCACTTGTCTCCGTCAATACGCCTAAAGGCAACAGCGATCTGAAAAATCTTGGATTCACCAAACTGGTAAAGCGGGATGACGGCATATACGAAAATGTAACTGCCACCGGTAAAGAAAGTAAAATCTGGGATGCAAGCAAGCCTGAAACAAAACCTGACCTGAAGTCCAAAATCTCAGATTAACCCCTTTTCCATTTACCCTGAAACTACACATAAACACCTGTAGCAAAATACTAGATTAACCATGTCTTATCTTGATAATGAATACGATATTCTGGTAATCGGTGGCGGTCACGCTGGCTGTGAGGCCGCATTGGCCGGAGCACGTATGGGTTGCCGCGTTGCATTAGCCATCATTAATGTTGACACCATCGGCGCCATGTCCTGCAATCCGGCGGTCGGCGGTCTGGCAAAGGGGCACCTGGTTAAGGAAATTGATGCCCTTGGAGGCGAGATGGCTAAAAATATTGATGCCACAGCTATCCAGTTCAGGCGGCTTAACACCAGCAAGGGACCCGCCGTCTGGTCATCAAGGGCACAGGCTGACCGGGTCCGTTATCGGTTGCGCATGAAGTCTGTTCTTGAGCAGCAGGATGGCCTCGATATCAAGCAGGCTGTTATTGACAGCCTCGTAGTTGAAAATGGCCGCATAACCGGTGCCGTTACATCCCTTGACGAGACCCTGCTTGTCCGGACAGTTGTCATTGCCACCGGGACATTCCTAAACGGCCTGGTTCATATCGGGTTGAAAAATTTTCCGGCGGGCCGCATGGGAGATCCACCATCCACCAAACTTTCCCAATGGTTCAAACAGGTTGGCTTTTCCATGGGCAGGATGAAAACCGGCACCCCGCCAAGACTGGACAGCCGCACAATAGATTTTACGGACCTTGAAGCACAACACGGCGATGATCCGCCCAATTTTTTCTCATTTTCCAATGCGGATTCTTTATCCCCCAAAACCCCGGAACTGGATCAGTTCCCCTGTTATGTTACCTACACAAACACCGGAACCCACGAGATCATCAGGGGCTCAATCGACCGCTCTCCAATGTATGCCGGCATAATTGAAGGTATTGGAGCAAGGTATTGCCCATCCATAGAAGACAAGGTGATGCGATTTCCTGAAAAGGACCGGCACCAGATATTTCTGGAACCGGAAGGAACCGATACTGTTGAAGTATACCCTAACGGCGTGCCGACCAGCCTTCCCCTGGACACCCAAATCGCCATGCTGCGCAGCATCAAGGGACTGGAACAGGTCCAGGTGATCCGGCCCGGTTATGCCATAGAGTATGACTATGTTGATCCACTTGAACTGCATCCATCCTTACAGACAAAGAGGGTGCAGGGGTTGTTTCTTGCCGGCCAGATTAATGGCACCTCCGGATATGAAGAAGCGGGCGCCCAGGGATTAATAGCCGGCATAAATGCAGTCCAGTATATTCGTGGAGAAGACCCCCTTATCCTGGACCGCTCCCAGGCATATACAGGTGTTTTAATTGATGATTTAACCACACTCGGCACCAAGGAACCGTATCGGCTTTTTACCTCCAGGGCTGAATATCGCTTACTGCTGCGAGAAGATAATGCCGACCTGCGGCTTCGTGATATCGGGTTCAAACTTGGCCTGGTAGATGCAGAGACTTATGAGACCTTCAAGGCCAAGCGCGATGCCATTGAAAAAACCAGAGAAAAACTGGAAAAAACCACGATCAGGCCCGGACCGGAAATCAACAGTATTCTTGAAGGTTTAGGCAGCGTAGCTTTACGGCAGGCATGCAGCCTGAAAGATCTTTTGCGGCGTCCGGAAGTCTCTCTGGAAGATCTGGCCCCCTTTGCCGGACTTGACAAAGAACTTTCATTAGGCATTAAACGCGAAGTCCAGGTGCAGATAAAATACCAGGGATATATTGACAGACAGGGTGAACAGGTAGCCCGCTTCAGAAAGCTGGAGTCAGTTGCCCTGCCGGACAACATAGCTTATGATACCCTTTCGGGGTTATCCGCTGAAGTCATTGAAAAACTTACCAGGATCCAACCCCGCTCCCTGGGCCAGGCTTCACGCATCTCTGGTATAACGCCCGCTGCGATATCAGTACTGCAGGTACATCTGCGCAAACAGGGTTATATATAGAGGAAGTGACTAGAGTTTGAAGTGAGCTAAAGTGAACTAAAGTGTGAAGTGAACTAAAGTGACTAAAGTGTGAAGTATTTACACATACCTTACTTATCTCATTGTTTTTAACTTTAGACACTTGCAACTTATAACTTTAGGCACTTATAACTTGTAACTTATAAAATGATGACTTTTCCCAATATAGATCCTGTTATTTTCTCTATGGGGCCCCTGCAGGTCCGCTGGTATGGGCTGATGTATGTTTTAGGTTTTGCGGCCACTCTGCTGCTTGTAAAATATCAGATAAAAAAATTCGACTTCAAAGAATTTGACGCCCATTTTGAAAATCTCAACCTGGTGCTGATCATTTCTCTTGTCCTTGGCGGCAGGCTTGGGTACGTACTTTTTTACAATTTGCCGTACTACCTCAAACATCCTCTGGAGATTTTAGCCACATGGCAGGGAGGCATGTCTTTTCATGGCGGAATGCTGGGCCTGATCATAGGTGCAGTTATTTTCTGCAGAAAAAACCGACTTGATTTCTGGAGAGTGATCGACCTGTACGGTGTCACCATCCCCATAGGTCTGGGACTTGGACGTATCGGCAACTTTATCAATGCTGAACTCTACGGCAGGGCAACTGATGTCCCATGGGGTATGGTTTTTCCCGGGGGCGGACCCTATCCCCGTCATCCATCACAACTCTATGAAGCATTTCTCGAAGGCGTGGTTCTTTTTCTTGTCCTGTGGTTTCTCAAGGAAAAACAAAATCCCCCCTCTATTTCCTGGCCATACGGGAGCATGGGAGCTTTATTCCTTATTCTCTACGGGGTTTTTCGAATTTTTGTTGAGTTTTTCCGTGAGCCGGACGCCCACCTTGGCTTTATTGCTGCAGGAATAACCATGGGACAAATGCTCAGTAGCCTCATGATTGTGGCTGGCCTGGCCCTTTTTCTTGTCAGGCGCAAGCAGGCAGCGTGAAAGCATTCAGCTTATAGCGTTAGCCTCCTGCCTCCGATCTCAGGTCTTTTATCTTTCCCCTTGAAACCTTGATCCCTCGACACCTTGAATCCTTTTTTTGCTTACTCAAAATCCAAACTGACCGGACAGTGATCAGATCCTAGGATATGATTCAAAATAGAAGCATTCTTTACCCGGTTTTCACTGGCTGGATCCACACAGAAATAATCTATCCGCCAGCCGATATTCCTTTCCCTCGCACTAAACCGGTAACTCCACCAGGTGTACTGCTCCGGCTCCTGGTTGAACTTACGGAAGGTGTCTATATAGCCCGCCCCAGTGAAGGTATCCATCCACTCTCGCTCCGGTGCTGAGTAACCGGGGTTTTTCTCGTTCTGCTTAGGATTTGCAAGGTCAATGGGCCTATGGGCGACATTTAAGTCACCGCAGATAACAACCGATTTCTTTTCTGCAAGTCTATCCAGAAAATTGTGGATATCGCGATTAAACTGCAGCTTGTAATCAATCCTCAGCAGACCATGCTGGGCATTGGGGAAATAGGCGGTAACCAGGAAAAAATCATCAAACTCCAGGGTCAAGACCCTGCCTTCCTGGTCATGCTCGGGAATATCCATACCATAGATCACACTTAGCGGTTTTATCCTGGTGTATATGCAGACACCGGCATAGCCTTTACGTTTTGCCGGGAACCAGTAAGGTTCATACCCATTCAGGTTCCTTACACTCTCCGGCAGTTGCTCAGGCATGGCCTTGATCTCCTGGAGGCTTATAATGTCTGCATCAAGCTCATAGACAATATCTGTAAAACCTTTTTTTTCAATAGCACGCAACCCATTGACATTCCAGGATATTAATTTCTTCACTCCATTTTTTATATTTTTGCCATTTGCACTTTTGCCTTTGTCTTTTGCCTTAACCGCCTTCCTTGGAGTCACGCCGATCTGTGGACAATGGTTGGCAATAATACACCGATCACAATGGGGACCAAGCGGTTTGCAGGTTCCCTGGCCAAAAGCCACCAGAATTGAGTTGACGGGAATCCAGTATTCTGCCGGGAGTTTCTGGCGCAGGGCCATCTCGGTCTCAAGGGGCGTCTTTGTTTCCACGTAGCCCCAGATATTCATGATCCGGTGAACATGGGTATCCACACAGATTGCCGGCTTCTTAAAGGCAACTGCCACCACCAGGTTAGCAGTTTTACGACCCACGCCGGGAAGCCTGGTCAGCGATTCAACATCATCCGGGATCCTGCCACCAAACTGTTCCATGGCAGCCGGAAGATCCGAAAGATATTTTGCCTTATTCTTATAAAAACCAACCGGGTATATGAGCTTGGCAAGAGTTGCCTCATCAAGACTTGCCAGACTCTTAAGGTCAGGTGCCTTCCTGAACAGCCTTGCTGATGCCTTTGCTGTTGTTTCATCCTTGGTGCGGGCCGAAAGAATGGTGGCCACCAGTATCCGAAAGGGATCTTTTGTCTGTACGGCAATCAGGTCAACCACCGGCACCTGATAGTTACGGACTTCCTCAGCGAGTATCTTTAGAAAATAATCAATATCAATGGCCATTAGTCACCGTGTTTATTATATGGGAACCTTTCTTTC
>JAAXQI010000192.1 GCA_012974315.1 Desulfobacterales bacterium
TAACATTTCAATTAGTAGCCTATATGTATATTACTATCTATCTATTTCGCCAAATACGATATCTTGTGTGCCGATAATAGCTACAACATCCGAGAGCATGTGCCCACGGGACATTTCATCTAATGCTGCTAAATGAGCAAAACCGGGAGCACGTATTTTTAAACGGTAGGGCATATTTTCACCATCCGATATAAGATAAATTCCAAACTCACCCTTAGGGTGCTCGACTGCTGCATAAGCCTCACCTGGTGGCACATGAAAACCTTCAGTAAAAAGCTTGAAATGGTGAATCAGTTCTTCCATATTCTGTTTCATTTCAATACGTGAAGGTGGTGCGATTTTATGGTTATCAGTTATTACAGGACCAGGGTTATCACGCAGCCACTTAACACACTGTTTAATAATACGGTTAGATTGGCGGAATTCCTCTATACGTACTAAATAACGATCGTAGCAATCACCATTAACTCCTACCGGTATATCAAAATCAACCTGATCATAAACTTCGTATGGCTGCTTCTTACGCAAATCCCATTCAACACCAGATCCCCGTAACATAGGCCCCGTAAATCCAAGTGCCTTAGCCCGATCAGGCGAAACAACACCAATACCAACCAAACGCTGCTTCCATATACGATTGTCCGTAAGCAAAGTCTCATATTCATCCACATAGGTGGGAAAGCGGTCAGTAAAGTCCTCAATAAAATCAAGCAGAGAACCCTGTCGATTCTCATTTAGCGATTTAGTCTTTTCTTCATTATGAATTTTAGATGGCTTGTATTTCGGCATTGAATCCGGCAGATCTCTATATACTCCACCAGGCCGATAATAAGCAGCATGCAACCTTGCTCCGGATACAGCTTCATAGCAATCCATAAGATCTTCACGCTCTCGAAAAGCATAGAGAAAAACTGTCATTGCACCCACATCTAACGCATGAGCACCTAACCATAAAAGATGATTCAGTATGCGGGTGATCTCATCAAACATCACTCGAATGTATTGTGCCCGTAACGGTACTTCAAGCTGAAGTATTTTCTCAATAGCCATTACGTAGGCATGTTCATTTACCATCATCGAAACGTAATCTAACCGATCCATATAAGGAACTGACTGGATATATGGCTTATTTTCAGCTAATTTTTCGGTAGCTCGATGCAGCAACCCAATATGTGGGTCAGCACGTTGTACTACTTCACCATCCATTTCCAGCACCAGGCGCAATACCCCATGTGCAGCCGGATGCTGTGGGCCAAAATTCATTGTGTAATTACGTATCTCAGCCATGTTTAAATAATCTCAAGCAAAACAAACTCATTTATTGCCCCCATAATGTTCTTCACGTATTACACGTGGCATAATTTCACGTGGTTCAATACTGACTGGCTGGTAAATCACCCTTTGTTGGTCCGGGTCATAACGCATCTCTACGTTACCTGTTAAAGGGAAATCTTTACGGAATGGATTTCCTATGAAACCATAATCTGTAAGAATACGACGTAAATCTGGATGCCCATTAAAAACAACACCATAGAGATCAAATACCTCACGCTCATACCAGTTCGCTACTGGCCATATTTCAATGACTGAATCCAGGACAGGAATTTCCTCATTAGAGGAGTAAGTTCTAACCCGCAATCTATAGTTATGACTAATAGAAAGCAGATGATATACAACCGCAAAGCGATTGTCCTGACGATCACCATCAGTAATGGATTCAACTCCATAAGACAAATAGTCAACCCCGCACAGGTCAATGAGTATTTCAAAACCTAACTCAGAATTATCACGGAGGGTTTTCATTACCCAAAGTAATTCGCCGGGATCTACTTCAATAGTCAACTCACCCAATTGCTCAGTTGTACTTACAAGCTTATTGGCAAGTATATTTTGCAAACAAAGGGAGAGTGTTTCCAGGCGGGAGAGCGACATAATATTGCCTCAGCGAGCTATGGTGTTAGTACTGTCGGTGGGCAGCCCGGTACGTAGATGTCCACTGGCACAATTCGATCACAACCACGTACTACCGAATAGGAATAATGATAATAACCCCCTCCATTAGCACAAGATCCCATGGAAATTACCCATCTTGGTTCTGCCATCTGATCATAAACTTTGCGTAATGCAGGCGCCATTTTGTTGCATAATGTACCGGCAACTATCATCACATCAGATTGACGCGGACTAGGACGAAACACAACACCAAAACGATCCAGGTCATAGCGTGAAGCGCCTGCCTGCATCATTTCCACTGCGCAACAAGCAAGACCAAATGACATCGGCCACATAGAACCAGTCCGCCCCCAGTTAATAACTTTATCCAGGTTGGTAGTAACGAAACCTTTTTCCAATACGCCTTCAATGCTCATATCATTAGTCCCATTCTAATGCTCCCTTCATCCATTCGTAAATGAAACCAATAACGAGAATACCAAGAAATATCATCATTGCAACAAAACCGAACAGGCCAATTTCGTTCAGAACTACTGCCCATGGAAATAGAAATGCAATTTCC
>JAAXQI010000023.1 GCA_012974315.1 Desulfobacterales bacterium
TAGCAATATCTATTCCCACTGAAAAAGGTTTGTCCCGTTGAAACTAAAACTGGATAATCAATCAAAGGAGGAGATTTGACGAAGAATATAAGCAAATATTTATTCATGGCAGTTGCAGTTGTCCTGGTACTGAATTTCAGTAATAACGCCATGGCGATTTTTGGTAAGGATAAAACCGAGGCTGAAAAACAGGAAGAGATCCAGCAGGAGAAAGCCGACATTACTAAAATGGTAAATGAAACACTTGGCAGGTTATATAAGCTTCAGCCTGAATCAAAATCGGCTATAGCGAAGTCAGAGGGTTACGCTGTTTTCAACAACTTTGGCATGAAGATATTTGTTGCCGGCAGCGGCAGTGGTAAAGGTATTCTCTTTGACAAGAAAAGCAATAAAGAAATTTTCATGAAAATGTTTGAAGCTCAGGCAGGGCTCGGTATTGGCGTCAAAAAATTCAGTGTCATCTTTGTGTTTGAGAAACACAAGGATGTTAATGATTTCGCCAACTCCGGATGGGAGTTCGGTGGACAGGCTTCTGCAGCCGCCAAGATGGGTGAAGAAGGAGGTGCTATGCAGGGAGCGATGTCAGTATCACCGGGAGTATGGATGTATCAGCTAACCGGTGATGGGCTTGCACTGGAACTGACCGGCAAAGGAACAAAATATTATAAGGATGACGACCTGAACTAGGGAATTTAACTAAGTGTAGACTCTGCATGACAAGGATTTAATTCGCAATTGTTTCAGTCAAAGGAGGAAATCTATGAAATTAAAGCAACTCCTTAAACATATTATTGGCAGAATAGTATGGCTTTGCATACTTTTTTGTATTTGTTTCGGTGTAAGTGAATACGCACGAGCTGCAGATTCAGCCTGGGACAACTTTGCACCGCCGCCCGACGATAAATTTGACTGGATTCAACTGACTTCAGGTGAGTGGCTCAAAGGCGAACTGAAATTTCTTTATGATTTTCAGGTTGAATTCGATAGTGACAAGTTGGATCTGTTGACCTTCGACCTGGAAGATGTAAAACAGATTCGCACCCATAAACCTCAAAGTATAAGCATAGAAGATCTTGGCTTAAGTGATGATCCAATTGTTGTCGAAGGCATTGTTAACCTGGTTGACAATAAGGTCATCATGACAGTGGGTGATGGAACCAGAGAGTTTGAACGCAGTCAGATTATATCCATCGCACAGGCAGATAAAAAAAAGGAAAGGGACCTCTGGTCAGGCAACATTTCCCTGGGGGCAAATATCAGGGGCGGCAATACTGAAACAGTCGATGCAAACCTGAGAGCGAATGCGAAACGTCTAACAGCAACTTCCCGCCTGGTATTTGATTACATAGGCAACTACAGTGAAACGGATCAAATCGAGTCCTCAAAAAACCATCGGCTTAGCGGTTACCGTGACTCCTTTCTATCGAAAAAGTTTTTCTGGCGACAGCTTGTAGGCGAATATTATCGCGATCAATTCAAAAACATCGACCACCAATTATCACTTGCAACCGCAATCGGTTATCACTTTATTTACACGCCCAAAACAAAATGGGAAATATCTGGAGGGCTTGGTGGTAGATATACCAGGTTTGTTTCAGTGGAACCGGGACAGAGTATTGATAACACATCACCTGCGTTTGGTGCAGGCACATTGTATGATACAGAATTAACCAAATGGATGGATTTTCTCGTTGATTACAGTTTCCAGATTGTCAACGAGGATGCAGGCAGGTACACCCACCACTTTATTACTACACTGTCTACTGACTTAATTAAAGATCTCGATTTTGATTTTTCGTTTGTGTGGGATAGAATCCGGAATCCACAAAAGGATTCCAATGGCAACATTCCCAAAAAAGATGACTACCAGCTGATTTTCGGGTTGAGCTACGATCTTTAAATCTATTTTTATGGCAATTTCAAATAGTCATATTGGCAAAGACTGATAGTTTGTGACAACAGAAAATAGCATTTCAATCTCATAGACTTTTAATATCGTCTAAAGCCGGCTTCTCACAACTACTTTCTTTTGCGAGAAACCGGCTTTTTTATTCATTAAGTCAACATATCTGCAGATATGTCTGACAGTGTCAAGTAGAAAACACCTATCAACTGGCCCCTTTTGGGTTAGAGTTTTTCATTTCGTATGCAGGGCATTATCAGAGGCGAGATCCTTAAACGACGATTGAGTACGCTGATATTTACTGGCTGGATACCATCGTCTGACATAGCTTTGTCTTAAAACCTTGCAGAACAAAAAAACATTAATGGTTGTTGCCTACCTGACAACCGGAAGACGAAGGTGCGAATTGCTGATGCTGGAAGATACGGACTTTGATTTCAAGATCAACAAATATTTCGTCAGGCGTAGCAAGGATCACCTTTCACGGTGGTATCCTATCGGCTCCGGCTTCATGGCCGTTATTGCTAGTTTGAAGGTTGACGGTAAACTCCCGGCAGGCAGGTTGTTTAAAAAATGGAGCCACCCGGACACGATATCACATAAAGTTAAACAGGCGTTGATTGCATGTGGATTCGAAAACCATCGGCTGCATGATCTCCGTCATACGTTTTCCCGTATTTACTTGGAGAATAAGGGTGATTTAAAATCTTTGCAGGAGCTTCTTGGGCACACTGAGTATAAAATTACAGAGATATACGCACACCTTTCAGAAGACCATCTACAGAAAGAAGTTGAGAGGGTAAAAATAGGTCCGGTTGACCTGTTAAAAACGAAGGGAAGCTGACAAAATGCGAACAGTATGTCCTGAAGGCCTTTCTATTGCCGAAATCAATTCTGATTAAGAGTCAGTTGCTCTGCCAGTTGAGCTAACGACCCACTGAAATACTACTAACGGGCTGAAATTATCACACCTAATTCCATGCGTCAAGCAGAAAGGCAGTGTAATGTAGTGCTTTAAGATTAATGTAAAATATGAGAATACTATTGTGACAGGTAAAAAAGAAATCCCAATAGACCCGGTGTGGTATCCATTCACCCAGATGCAGGAGTTTACAGACCATTCGCCATTGTCAGTCGTTGCTGCGCAAGGATGCTGGTTGGAGGACGAGCAGGGAAAGCGGTATCTTGACGGAGTTTCGTCTCTTTGGGCCAATGTACATGGACATCGTCACCCTGTTATTGACAAGGCTATCCGTGAGCAAATGGAGAGAGTTTCCCACTCTACGATGCTGGGTCTTTCACATCCTGGAGGTATTGAACTGGCTCGACAACTTGTGCAGCGTGCTCCTGAGGGGTTGAGCCGCATTTTTTACTCAGACTCAGGGGCTACATCTGTTGAGATTTCCCTGAAGATGGCTTATCAGTATTGGCAGCTTCTGGGAGAGACACAGCGGTATAAATTTCTCAAGCTTTCAGAGGCCTACCATGGTGATACTATCGGCGCAATTTCCCTGGGAGGTATGGATTTATTTCATGAAAGATTTGACAGGTTACTTTTTCAAAGCATAAAGGTTCCAACACCTGATCTTTACCGGCATCCCTTTGCAGAAAATGATGAAGGACATGTTGTTGAGCATTATTTTGCGTTGAGTGAAGATCTTATAAAAAAGCATGCTGAACATGCCTGCGGCTTTATTGTGGAACCTCTCATTCAGGGTGCGGCCGGCATGATAGTTCACCCACCGGGCTACCTGAAACACTTAAGAGATTTAACCAGCAAGTATAATATTTTGCTGATTGCCGACGAGGTAGCAGTGGGATTTGGTCGGACAGGCAAGATGTTTGCCTCTGAGTGGGAGAATGTCTCTCCGGATCTGCTTTGCCTGGGGAAAGGTATAACAGGTGGGTATATGCCATTGGCCGCAACCATGGCAACCGAGCAAATATTTTCAGCCTTTCTGGGGGATTTTGAAGAATTGAAAACTTTCTTTCACGGGCATACATATACCGGTAACCCGCTGGCATGTGCTGCCGCCCTTGCCTCACTCCAGGTGTTTGAAGAGGAAAGAACCCTGGACGATTCGGTGTTTGGCCCCAAAGCAAATAAATACAGTGAAGGCATGAAAAGGCTCGAACAGCTTGAACATGTAGGGTCGGTTCGCTACAGGGGGCTTATGGGCGGAGTGGAAGTAGTAAAGGATAAAACCACAAAAGAGCCTTATCCGTTTGAAGAGCGAATCGGCTATCAGATCATTCTGGAGGCAAGAAAACAGGGAGTTATACTCAGACCGTTGGGTGATGTCATCGTACTCATGCCGCCACTGGCTGTTTCTTTAGAAGAGCTTGATATACTTTTTGCTGCCACAGAGAAGGCGATTAGAAAGATAACGGAAGGCTAAAGTAAAGTCAGACGCTATTTTACTTTGTATTTTTTACCCCTTGGACCCTTGAACCCTTGAAACCTTGACCCCTGTAATTATTTATTCCTGTAGTTTCCCCTCTGCCAAGGTAAGGCAGCGGTTCATTTCACTGGCAAGTTCGAGATTGTGGGTGACCATGACAGCTGATAAGGAGTATTCTGCACTCATTTCCTGCAAAAGCTCGAACACCTTATAGCCGGTCTTGGTGTCAAGGTTGCCGGTCGGTTCATCAGCAAGCAGCAGTAAAGGTTTCATAATTATGGCACGGGCTAAGGCAACCCGCTGCTGTTCTCCACCGGAAAGCTCCCCGACTTTATGCTGAAGACGATCCGATAATTTCACTTTTCCTAGAAGTTCAGTAGCTTCTTCAGCCATTTTGTTTTTATCCAGTCCCCCGATCAGTCCCGGCATCATAACATTTTCCAGGGCTGTAAATTCAGGGAGAAGATGGTGGAATTGAAAGACAAAACCCACCGTCTTGTTGCGGTAGGCAGACAGTTCAATATCATTCTTATTGAGAACGTCCACTCCTCCATAAAGAAGTGTGCCTGCTGTTGGGCGGTCAATGGTTCCCAGGATGTGGAGCAGGGTGGTTTTCCCTGTACCGGAAGCACCTACAATGGCAATCATCTCTCCCCGGGCAAGGTCCAGATCTAAACCTTTCAGAACATTAACCCTGTGGCCGATTTCTTCATAGTATTTTTCAATACCTCTGGCCTGAAAGCTGGTAGCCCCTGCGGGTGTTTGTGGTTGTTTATCTTTTTCCTGCATATTCAATCCTGCTGCCTAATTCAATAATGCACAGCAGTATAATCCTCTATTTTATCTTTTCCCTTTAACCTTGTACCTTGAGCCTTTTACCTATTTTATTCATTCCGCAATCCCACGGCAGGTTCTATTTTTGAAGCCTGCCAGGAAGGGTATATGGTTGCCAGCAAAGTGATGAGTGCCGCTGAAATTGCAACCAGGGTTACATCCATTGGCAGGACTTTAATCGGCAGAGTAGTAATGGGATAAACATCACTTGGCAGTTTTATAAATTGATATTTGGAGAGTATTTTGCAGAGTCCAAGGCCTCCGGTTACGCCAATAACGGTTCCAGCGAGTCCAATGATCAAACCTTCGTAAACAAAAATCCGCATGATACCCATGGAGGTGGCACCCATTGATTTGAGAATGGCAATGTCCTTGCCTTTACTCATTACAACCATGATAAGGGTGCTGATAATATTAAAAGCTGCCACCAGGACTATGAGGGCCAAAATGATGAACATGGCAGTTTTTTCGAGTTTGAGGGCTGAAAAAAGGTTTTGGTTCATAGAAATCCAGTCTTTCACGTTGTATCCAAAGCCAAGTTTTTCCTCCAGTTTTGCCGCAATTTCAGAGGCTTTATAGATATCATCAACCTTCAATTCAAGTCCGTGGACATTGTTGCCCAATTCAAGAAAATCCTGTGCCGCTGTCAAAGAGATATAGGCCAGTGAAGAGTCGTACTCATACATACCTGTATCAAAGATTCCTACAACCCGGCAGGTTTTTATCTTGGGGATAACGCCCATTGGAGTGAGCGGACCTGAAGGTGAAAAAAGGCGGATGTTATCGTTAATACCGACGTGTAAATTCTTGGCAAGTTCTTTGCCAAGAATAATACCAGGTAAAACCCGTGAGGGTAATTTGTCTGTTTTCGAGTCGCCTGGAGAGAGTGATCCGTTATTAAGATCACTTACCCGGCCTTTGGCCAGTTGGCTGTTGAGGCTGAGCACATCATTGGCTGTAGTTGGATCAATACCACGTATAACCGCTCCGGCACTGGCATCAGGAGCAGACAGCATAGTCTGGGAGTAGGTATACGGAGTGGCTGCCATG
This sequence comes from Desulfobacterales bacterium, assembly GCA_012974315.1. Taxonomy (GTDB): domain Bacteria; phylum Desulfobacterota; class Desulfobulbia; order Desulfobulbales; family BM004; genus BM004. The sequence goes on from JAAXQI010000023.1 coordinate 6,190, forward strand.
ACGCCGTTTTCTTGAAGAATTTCCTGGCTTAGCCCCTTATAATCGGTAATTCCATTTCCCAGCCGTTGAACAACAATATGGGAGTTAATGCCAAGAATTTTCTCGCGTAGACTGTCAGTAAAGCCGGTCATTACAGCCAGAACCACTATAAGGGCCATAACACCGACTGCCACACCAGCCACAGAAATTATTGAGATAAGGGAAATGAATCCCTGTCGCCTTTTAGCTTTCAGATATCTCAGGCTTATGAACCACTCGTATCCCATATTATTTTTAAGTGCCTAAAGTTTAAAGTGAGCTAAAATTAAAAGTTAAAAGTGTCTGAAGTTATAAAAAACAGGTTAAAGGACAAAGGTTAAAGGTAAAAGGCTGTCTCTTATACACATCT
>JAAXQI010000024.1 GCA_012974315.1 Desulfobacterales bacterium
TATAAGAGACAGATCCAAATCTATCATCCCCCTCGTTCATAAAAAACAACCAAAGGTTTTTTCCCTGGCAGAAACGTTCAGCAAGAAGAGGGGCTTTTTAAAAACGAGCAAGCAGTTAACTCTACAATGTGGCAATAATCCGTTTACTTTAACGACCAAAAAAGATTAGTTACCATAAACAAAAAAGAAATCCCACAAAAAATGAGGCATAATTCATTTTTTATTACTTTTGACGTGGATGATTTGTCAAGCTCTGACAAGGAGAAGGGTTTTTTGCTTGCAGAAATGAGGTGAAAAATGCTCTTTTTCGTAGTGAAACTTATGGAGGGCATGGATATGGTCAATGATGAGCGGCAGATGCTGAGAAACAAAATACTTGGGGCACGGGACCTGCTGAGTGCCAGTGAAAGGCATGAGAAAAGCAGCTCCGCCATACAAAATTTCTGGAGTTTGCCGGAAATGAAACGTTGGTCCACCCTGTTTGTCTATGTTAATTTTCGCAGTGAGCTGGAAACGCTGGAGTTAATATACCAGTGTCTAAGCCAGGGAAAGCGTGTTGCGGTTCCTCTGGTTGACGCTTCAACTGTAAGAATGATTCCGTTGCTGATAAAAGATCCGGAAAAGGATCTTGTACCCGGCTATTATGGCATCCCTGAGCCTGATCCGCAGAAATCTCTTCGTGTCGCACCCCGGGAAATTGATGCAGCTGTTATTCCTGGCAGTGTTTTTGATATTCAGGGGGGGCGCCTTGGATATGGCGGGGGATACTATGACCGGTTTTTAGTAAACGATGCTCCCCAGGCTAAACGCATAGGGCTTGCCTTTGAAATGCAGGTCGTGGAGAAGGTGCCCGTTGAGCCCCATGATCAGCCTCTGGATATTTTAATAACAGAGAAAAGGATTGTGAATCTTACCCAGAACACGGAGGAACCTTCAAATGCGTAAAACGGCAATCTTTAAAAACGACCTGTTTCTGGAGCATATCCCGGATTTTAACCATGTGGAATCCCCGGACCGCTTGAGAGTAATCTATGAGCAGCTTGAACAGCAGCCATTAAGTGAGCTTTTTCTCTACCCTGGTTTTGAGCCGGCTTCGCAGGATTCTTTAGCATTGAACCACACCCCGGAACATATCATGCGTGTAGCCGGAACATCCGGCAAAACATTTTCCAGCCTGGATCCGGATACCCAGGCTTCGCCAATGTCGTATGATGCCGCCTGTCTTGCAGTCGGGGCCGTAACAAATGGTATGGAGATGATCGTTAACGGTGAAGCAGATAACGGTTTTGCCCTGGTTCGCCCCCCTGGCCACCATGCAGAAGCTGAGCGTGCCATGGGGTTCTGTCTCTTTAACAATGTTGCTGTCGGGGCCCATTACGGGTTGCAGAAAATGGGTATGGAGCGTGTTGCAATCATTCATGGCAATGGAACACAGAACAGCTTTTATGCTTCAAACCAGGTTCTTTATTTTTCAACCCATGCCTACCCTTACTATCCTGGTTCCGGTGGCCTGATGGAAGTCGGCACAGGCCCTGGAGAGGGGTTTACCGTAAATGTGCCCCTGTCAGGAGGTCAGGATGACCGGGCTTTTGCTACTATTTTTAAAGAGATAATTGTGCCGGTAACCAGGCAGTACAGGCCCGATTTTATTATAGTTTCAGCAGGTTTTGATACCTATTATAATGATCCCCTGGGGACCATGGCAGTAACTGAACAGGGATTTGCCTGTATGACGAAGCAGCTTGTGGACCTTGCCGGAGAGATTTGTGGGGGACGACTCCTGGTGGCCCTGGAGGGAGGTTATAATCTGCAGGGTTTACGAGATGGGGCGCTGGCGGTTTTGGGGGAATTGTCCGGTAATTCAGCATGTCCAGGAAAAGTGGCAGAAGAGGCGCTACAGGCAATTGTTGACTCTGGCAGAGAAGTTGCCGTTGTTGAACGGGTTAGAGATGTTGCAAAAAGATACTGGAGCCTGTAAATATACCTCTCTTGTTTTGGAGCATACAGACTACACCTAAAGTTGCTAAAGGGTTTTAATATGAAAATTACGCCGGAAGAAATATTGCATGTCGCCAACCTTGCCCGTCTGCACATGTCCCAGGAAGAAGTGGGGGCAATGGTACGACATCTGGATGACATACTCACCTATGTTGCCAAGCTAAACGAATTGGACACCGAGGGAATAATCCCTACGACCCATGCCATTTCAATGGTAAATGCCTTTCGTGAAGATGAAGTGAAGCCATCTTTGGATCGGGTAAAGGCGCTGGCCAACGGGCCCGACCAGAATGGCGAGTCCTTTGTGGTGCCCCGGGTAATTTAAAGAATATAATTGAGTGGTTAAGTGAGGCCCTGTGTCGAGGTCTTTTAATAAGGGATAAAAACGGAAAACAATGGCATTACATGCATTAACCATACATGAGCTGCGGGAAATGCTGGCCAACGGCCAGGTGTCTGCTGTAGAGGTGACAAGGGACGTGCTTGACCGTATTGAAAAGGTTGAGGACAAGGTCAAGGCCTATATCACTCTTGACCCGGAACTGGCACTGCAGCAGGCTGAAACAGCGGATAAAAAGTTAAAGGATGGTACGGGGGGCGCCTTGTGCGGCATTCCTGTCTCGGTAAAAGATGTGCTCTGCACGGACGGGATGCGCACAACCTGCGGTTCCCGCATTCTTGAAAACTTTGTACCACCCTATGACGCCACCACCGTTGTGAAGTTAAAACAGGCAGGAGCGGTGCTTATAGGCAAGGTGTCAATGGATGAATTTGCCATGGGCTCAACTTCGGAGCATTGCGCTTTTGGCCCTCCCAAAAACCCCTGGAATACTGAATATATCTGCGGCGGCTCCAGCGGTGGCTCTGCCGCTTCTGTGGCAGCTGGTGAGTGTATTGCTTCCCTGGGTACTGACACTGGTGGTTCCATTCGCCAGCCAGCCTCCCATTGCGGGGTTGTCGGGTTGAAGCCCACCTATGGCAGGGTGTCCCGTTACGGCCTGGTGGCCTTTGCCTCCTCCCTGGATCAGGTTGGCCCCCTTACCAAGGATGTCACCGATTGTGCCCAGATGATGAATGTTATCAGTGGCTATGATGCCAATGATTCAACATCCGTTCCCCAGGAGGCCCCTGACTTTCGCAACGCCTTGACTGAAGGGTTGCGGGGTATGAAGATCGGTATACCAAAGGAGTATTTTCTCGAGGGGCTGGACCCGGAAGTTGAAAAAAACGTACTGAAAGGCATAGACTTGCTGCGTGAGGCAGGTGCAGAGACAGTTGAGGTTTCCCTGCCCCATACCGATTATTGCGTTGCAGTCTATTATCTTATTGCCCCGGCTGAAGCAAGCTCCAACCTGGCACGTTATGACGGCGTCAGGTACGGACTCAGGGATAAAACCAGTGACGCGCTGGTTGACATGTACAGAAACAGCCGTTCCCAAGGGTTTGGCGATGAGGTTAAACGGCGTATTATTATCGGCACCTATGCCCTGTCGTCAGGATATTATGATGCCTACTATAAAAAAGCTTCCCAGGTCCGGACCCTGATTACCGAAGATTACAGAAAAGTTTTTGAACGCTGTGATGTTCTGGTTTCTCCGGTTAATCCGACACCAGCCTGGAAACTGGCAGAGAAAATTGATGATCCCATGAGCGTCTATCTGTCAGATATTTTGACCATATCCGCTAACCTGGCAGGAATACCCGGTATCTCTGTGCCCTGTGGTTTCAGCGGAGAGGGGTTGCCCATAGGTTTACAGATTCAGGGAGCTCATTTCCAGGAGGAAAAGTTGCTGAGCGCTGCCTTTAACCTGGAGCAACGCTTAAATATTTCCCACCTCCGTCCCGATAATCTTTAAGCCTCTAATACGTATAAAGGAGTTATTGTGAAGCTCAAGGTTGCACCACATATCAGCACCCTGGTTCCCTATCCGCCTGGAAAGCCCATTGAAGAGCTGGAAAGGGAGTATGGCATAAGCGGTTCCATCAAGTTGGCTTCTAATGAAAATGCCTGGGGCCCCTCTCCCAAAGCGGTTGCGGCTATAAGAGATGCACTGCAGAACCTGCACCGTTATCCAGACGGCAGTTGTTATTATCTGGCCAAGGGTTTATCAGAAAAGCTTGGGGTCAGGCCCGAAGAATTAGTTTTCGGTAACGGCTCAAACGAGATCATAGGGCTTTTGATAGCAGCTTTTTTGCAGTCGGGTGATGAGGTGATAACCAGCCACCCAACGTTTTTGATGTATCAGAAACTGGTGCAGGTCCAGGGTGGCATTAATACGGTTGTGGAGCTTACCGAAACCATGAACCACGACCTTGCGGCAATTCTTGGGGCAGTATCATCCAAAACCAGAATGATTTTTCTCGATAACCCCAACAACCCTACAGGAACTATTATTGACAAGGATGCTTTTGCCTCATTCATGGAGCAGTTGCCGGATGAGGTTATGGTGGTCCTGGACGAGGCCTATGTAGATTTTATGGCTCCTGAGTTTCGTATTGATGTGCTGGCATATATCAGGGAAGGAAGGCCCGTGGCTGCGCTTCGTACTTTTTCAAAGGCATACGGTATTTCCGGCCTGCGATTGGGTTATGGTATTATGGGCGTTGAGATGGCCGATTATCTCAACCGGGTGCGGCAACCCTTTAATGTAAACTCCCTGGCCCAGGTCGGGGGTGTCGCGGCATTGTCAGATGAAGAGCATTACCGGATGACCCTGCAAAAAAGTCGAGAGGGCATAGCCTGGCTCAGCAAAGAAGTTGAAAAGCTAGGCTGCCGTCCCATGGAAACCCACACAAATTTTTTCCTCATTGATGTTAAAGGAGACGGGAAAAAACTGTATGAGCATATGCTGCACCAGGGGGTAATCGTCAGGCCCATGCAGGCCTATGGCTATCCGAATTATATCCGTATCACCGTGGGGCGCGCAGATGAAAACCAGCGCTTTGTGAAGGCTCTTGGTAAAAGCTTGAAAGAATTGGGCTATGGCTGAGCAAAAAAATATAATTACCATAGATGGGCCATCCGGAGCGGGCAAGAGCACAATCAGTAAATTGCTGGCAGCCAGGCTCCATTATACCTATCTTGATACCGGTGCCATGTACCGAGTGGTGGGTTTGCAGGTGGAGCGGGCCGGTCTTGACCTTGAGGCAGAGGGCGCAAGAGAAGACCTGGTGCAACTGCTGGCCGGTCTTGACATGACGCTGGCGCCCGGAGAGGAAGGCAAGGAAACCAGGGCCTTTCTGAATGGCGAAGATGTGAGTGATGCAATTAGAACGCCTGAAATGGCCATGGTGGCCTCAAGGGTTTCTGCCCAAGCGGAAGTACGTAAAAAACTTACGGAAATGCAACGTACAATTGGCAAGAATGGTGAAATTGTCGCCGAAGGGCGCGATATGGGTACCATTGTGTTTCCGGATGCAATGCACAAGTTTTTTTTGGATGCAAGCCCGGAAGAGCGGGCTCAACGCCGCCAGAAACAACTCGCCGAAAATGGGCAGAAGGTAGAATTCCAGGAGATTTTAGCCCAGATACAAAAGCGGGACAGGGCTGACAGCGGCAGGTCTTTGGCACCTCTGCAACCGGCAGAAGATGCTGTTATTATAGACTCCTCGGAAATGAGTATTGATGAGGTGGTTTCTTTTATGCTTGCCGCTGTAAATAAAAAACAGCAGTGACGCACCCTTTTAAAAAAGACAGCGAATCGGTCGCAGGTAAGTATTTACAGCCTGCCGCTTTTTTTCAGCAGCAGTTCTGCCCCTTTATAAGAGAACACCAGAAGTCCACACCAGCCAAGAATTATCAATAGTGTCATATTTCCTTCTAATTTCCAGCTGTACAATATTTAGTAAATTTCTTTGGCTGTAAAATCACTGACTTCACCGCTTGAAAGTTTTTCTTTATCCATTTTGCGCCAGAAATAGACAATGCAGGCCAGGACCAGCGGCATCACCAAGCCGATATGGGCCATGGCTGTCAAGGTATAGCGGCTGCCGGATGCATTATAAATGGTCAGGCTGCTGTTCAGGTCAAAATGTGATGGATAAAATGCGGTGTTATTGAGTCCTGCAGTCAAAAACAGGGCAAGGGTGAACAGGATCGAACCAAAGCCGGAAAACCATATACCTGAAGTACTGGATGCACGCCGAGCAATGATCGCGCCGAAAAAAATCAGGAGAAGTCCGGTTGTCAGCATGGCAAAAACACCAGGCATAGCCTTGAGGTTTTGCAGGTACTTTCCGCTTTCCATAAAGACCTCGCCTGTTTCAGGGGTGACTGCAAAACCTTCTCTGGTCACCAGGGCGAACATGAAATAGAGCAGAAAGGGGATTGAGGCAGTCAGGTTTGCCTTTACAGCCTTTCGAAGCCGTTTTTCCAGGTCTTTTACCAGGGCCAGCCTGAAGTCGATATTGTTGAGCAGATACAGCCCCCCCAGGGTCCTTGAGAGAAAAACAAAAAAAAGCCCCAATGTCACATTGGAAAAACGAAAACCGGCCTCCAGCCCCAGCATGGGGTGCTGCCAGAGGACATGGTTGTAGTCGTCCAGCTGAAAACTGGAGCCGCTGAAAAAGGTGGCCAATGCAATGCCTATCAAAAAAATTCCGATGATGCCATTCAGGAAAAGGAATAGTTCGTACGTTCCGGCACCAAGAAGATTGCCCGGTTTTTTTCTAAACTCAAAACTTACAGCCTGCAGGACAAAGGTGAAGAGAATTATAATCCAGACCCAGTAAGCTCCGCCAAAGCTGGTGGCATAAAAGAGGGGAAAGGCCGCAAAAAGCACACTGCAAAATAGCACGAGCGTTGTAAAGGTGAGGAGCCATTTCCTCCCCAGCGAGTTAATAACAAGCAATTTTTCCAGATCGTTTCTGGCCACAGAGTTTAGAAGGGACTGGCCGCCCTGCACAAAAGTCAGGAACACGAACAAAGAGCCGATAGTTGAGACGAGGATCCACCAGAGTTGTTGGAGTTGGGTAAGGGAAAGATTGTCAAACATGGTTTCTATCTCTCTTTTAATCTTCTCTTGGGGTTTCCGGGCCGGTCTGGATTTGTTTCAGCATGATCCCGATTTCTGCTATAAGAAGGACGGTAAACATACACAGGAACAGAAAAAAAGTGGTCTGTATGGTCCCGGTGGACAGGTTGGAGCGGGCCACAGAAACCGGCAGGAGGTTTTGGATGGCCCAGGGCTGTCTCCCGACCTCGGCAACTATCCAGCCGGCCTGGCTGGCAACATACCCCAGGAAGACAGAAAAAAGGCCAAACCTGAGGAGCCATTTTTTTTCAGCGATGCTGTCTTTGTATGTATAGTAGAGATAGAGTAGAAAAATGACCGGAAACAGTCCGCCAAGGGCCACCATTATATGAAAGCTGTAAAACGTAGGGCCTATCGGCGGCACTGCCTCTTCAGGGTTTTCTAAATAGCCGAATCCCAGATATTTCTCGTATTTTTTGAAATTGGCCAGGGAAATTTCTGCCCGTTTTACGTTTTTTTCTTTTTTAGCGGTCTTGTACTGGCTTAACAGCTCAACTGCGACTTTTCCCTGTTCTATTTTTTTATCAATCCCCATGATGCTATGCTCACGGTTACCATAGACAAGGTCGTTGATGCCCGGCACAAAGGAACCTGGCTCACGGTTCGCCAATAGAGAGAGGAGGCCCGGGATTTTTA
>JAAXQI010000031.1 GCA_012974315.1 Desulfobacterales bacterium
AAGAAAGAGAGAGACAGGGAATAGAGAAATACAGGAGAAGGTTGTCAGTTCGGGGCAAAGGGTCCGTGAGCGGAATGTTGAAAAGCAGGAAAAGCCATTGCAGAGAAGTAGCACTGCTGCAAGTGTTTCAGCGCCCGGAACAGAAGTGACAACGAAGGATAGAAACCAGGCAAGAACCAGAGAATCGAGGCAGGTTAAGGTTGAGACCAGCAGCAGAAACAAGGTGGTTGCTGAAAAGACAGCCGCAACAATAAAAAGGGACACAGTGGCGAGGCAAAAGATTCCTCAAGAAAAGCCTCAGCCCCAGAGACAGGCCGCGCTCAATGAGGAACGTGCGAAAAAGACAGGTCAAAAGAATAACAGGAAATATTCTGTAAATGACAAACAGGAAGAAAATAAAACGGAACAACAAATTTCAAAAAATAAAAACTTTTCCAGGGAAAAGAATGTACTCCAGGAAAGAAACACTGGCAGGCAAGGACCTGGCAGGGAATGGGTCTCAGCTTCGCTGAATAATCGACGTTCGCGGTAGATACCAGGGATCATGAACTGGAAGTAAAAAAAGGACAGTGCCTTTCAGCACTGTCCTTTTTTATAAGGAGGGGGAGAAATGAAGTAGTTATTTTCTGACTTCATTTATAATGATAAGCATTATTTGATTTGGATCAATGCCGATTATTATTTTTATTTGGGAATCGTTATCAATTTATTGGAGTATGTAAAGATAGCCGATATAGGAAACCAGAAGAATGAAACCATGCACCCGGTTAAGTCCCTGCTGGACTGCAAGAATAGGGAGCAGGACTGCAGAGAGACTGAACATGATGGGAATATCCCTGAAGAACAGGTTGGAAGACATGGGAAACGGGACAAGAAGACCGCAGAATCCAAGCACCATGAGAAGGTTGAATAGGTTGCTGCCTATTATATTGCCCACCAGAATATTGGTTTGGCGCTGACGGATTGCCGCAAGGCAGGAAGCAAGTTCTGGAAGAGATGTGCCGACCGCTGCTAAAGTCAGGCCGATGATAAGATCGCTCACACCAAAATGCCGAGCGATATCAACAGCACCTTTGATGAAAAAATTTGATCCAAAAGGAAGAAGTCCAAGGCCAATAATAATTAACAGGATGATGTGGGGCAGGGAGCCCAACTCATTGGCATTGTCGCCCCGGGGCTCATTTTGTTTAGATGTTTTGTTGTTGGCTCTCTTGCGAAAGGTTTGCATGGTATAGAAGAGAAGGTATGCCACAAAAATAAAACCGAGAAACCGGGGGAAATAGCCATGCCAGGCCACGAAAAAAATGACAAGTGTTGCAGTAAGCACGATGTAGAGTTCGCGGGAAACTGATTTGAACCTGACAGGCAGGGGAGTGATGAGAGCGCAAATTCCCAGGATAAGCCCCACATTGGCAATATTGCTGCCTATGACATTCCCGGTAAGGATATCAGGATGATCCTGAAAAGTGGCGATGAGCCCTACAAAAAGCTCAGGCATTGATGTGCCGAATGCCACAACCGTTAAACCTATGAGAAGCGAGCTCATGCCAAGCCGTTTTGCAAGTTTTCCTGCACCGGAGACCAGGAATTCTCCTCCGGCAGTCAGCAGGACAAGTCCGCCGAGCAAGGCTATCCAGGAAAGAAGAATGGAAGGGTAGTTTGGTTCAAAATTCATTTTGGCAGATCTGCGAGAATTTTTCCCCCGTGCATTTTGAAGGCTTTATCGGTCAGTTTTTTTAAATCCCTGCTGATATTCGGAAGTGGTATCAGGGGCGGGACATCAATAAGTTCCGGATCTATCGGAGGTGGTTCCTGAAGCCGCATTTTATTTTCAAGGGTGCTTGGTGATCCTACGGCAGGGGTGATTCCCATAGTGTCTTCATTGCCACCAATTGAGTCCATTGAACGGAGAAATCCCATGATATTGCCTATGTCATTTTTCCGGTAGAATAATTTAATTTCTTCATTGATTGTCTCACGGGTTGTTTCTATCTCCTCAAAATCCCCCCGGTAATGTTCAACATGCTCCACCAGCCTTTCGTAAGTATCGAATACGAGATTCTTGAAGCGCCCGCCCTTTGTGAGTCCCCTTACTTTGATGCCTTTGAATACCTTCTTTCTGATCGTCTCTGATTCAGTAATATAGGGTTCATAGAAAAGTCTTTCCTCCCAACCGGTGAGTTCCATGAAGTGCTGAATCAACTCCTCGTCTTTAAGCAGGATATAAATTCGGATTAATTCGAAGCTGATTCTCTTTTCGAGGATAGATATCTGGTATTTCATTTTCTGCATAAGATCGAGCTCGTCTTCTTCGATCATCTTGCGAAAACCAAAATATCGTTCGGCAATCTCCTTTTTTAATTCGACCGCCATGATATCTTCAAAGTTGGGCGTCATTGGCTACTCGTGTCCTTTTCTCATGCTGTTATAATACTTTGCTATCAAGTACTGTAACTCAATAAAAATACAGGTACAACTCCAGTGAGTCATTACTGTATTGCACAATACAACAGCAGCTTTTTACGGCAATATTTTTATTACCCATCTCTTAGGCTGTCAGATATTAGAAAATAAAAAAAGCAGGGAAAAGTACGAGAGTGGGGATATTAAAATAAAGAGTGTTCAGGTGTGGAATTTAGCTTGACACCGGGAGAGTATATGTTCACAATCTTTAAGTTATGACTTCCTCATTCGAACAACAAGACGCGGTTCAGCGTGTAAAAGATGCTGCTCAGATCGTTGATATTATAGGTGAATGTGTCTCCCTCAAGCGAGCCGGTTCCAACATGAAGGGTCTCTGCCCTTTTCATGGAGAGAAAACCCCTTCTTTTACGGTTAATCCGGTGCGCCAGTCTTTTCACTGTTTTGGCTGCGGTGAGGGAGGGGATGTTTTAAGTTTCATGATGAAATACTATAACCTTACTTTTCCTGAAACCATCAAGCAGCTGGCCCAGCGCTACCAGATCACCCTTCCGGAACAGCAATTCACCTCAGATGATAAGAAAAAGGCAGAAAAGCGCCAGAAGCTTTTTGATGCAAACGAACGTGCAACTCGAGTGTACCATGAATATCTGCTGAATAATCCAGAAGCGGCACAGGCCCGTGATTACCTGACTAAAAGGGAAATACCCCAGGAGAAGATCATTGATTTCCAACTGGGGTATGCTCCTGAGAGTTGGGATTTTCTGAGCAATAAAGTGTCGAAGTCGTCTATTACTCAGGGTGAAGCAGAAGAGGCTGGGCTGCTTGTCAGAAAAGAGAGTGGCAGATTTTATGACCGCTTCAGGGATAGGATACTGTTCCCTATTTTTGACCTGACAGGCAGGGTTGCGGGCTTTGGAGGCAGGATATTGGGTGAAGGGGAACCCAAGTATCTCAATACTCCGGAGACGCTTATTTTTGATAAGGGCCGCATGCTGTTCGGGCTTTTTCAAAACAGGGATGCTATCCGGAAGTCAAGACAGGCTGTTGTGGTTGAGGGTAATTTTGATCTCCTCGCTCTGGTTTCATTTGGCTTGGATAATGTTGTGGCCCCTCTTGGAACAGCGTTGACCCAACCCCAGATAAGACTTTTGAAAGGGTATGCCGATGAGGTCATCCTGCTGTTTGATGGAGATGAGGCAGGCATTAAGGCTGCCATGCGATCGGTGCCATTGTTTCTTGCTGAGCAGGTTGCAGGTAGAGTTGCTTTGCTGCCGGCTATGCATGACCCGGATACGTATATCAGGGCACATGGCAAGGAGGGGCTTGAGAAGTATATTGTTAATGCACTTCCCATTCTGGAATTTGCCTTTGAGCACCTTAAAGACAAGCACGGCACAAGTATGACAGGAAAGGGTAAAATTCTTGAAGAGTTGGAGCCGTTGATTCAGGCATCAGGAAGCAGCCCGTTCCAGCAATCCGTACTTATCTCGGAATTCAGCAATAAGCTGGGTCTTGATCCAGAGCAGGTTATGCAGGGATTTAAGATAGCGGCAAGAAAGAAATCACAGCTCAGATCAGCCCGACCCGTTGCTGGTAGAGAAAAGGGAGAAAAAACCATAGTTACGGCCCCGCTTCCCAGAAAGCAGGCTCAGCTGCTGGAATTCTTGATTTTTTACCCACGCTTTTTGAAGCGTTTCCTTGAAGCTGGCATTGAAGATATACTCGTTGCAAATCCTGCCAGTGATATACTGGCAGCTCTACAGAAACTGTCGGAAGAGAGAGAGCTGACTGGACCGGAACAACTTATGGAAGCCCTTCCGGAAGCATTCGAACGTTCCTATGTATCCCGCCTTCTCATGTCCTCTCCTTTTCTCGGCCAGGATGACCCGGAAGTAATAGGGAATATGGCAGACGAGATGCTGGTCTGGCTTGTCAGGTATCGTTTTAAAAAAGAAATCAAGCAGTTGAGCGAGGAACTGAGAGCTGCACAGGAAAATCAGGATTCGAAATTGCTGGATGAGTTACTGCTGAGAAAAGCCGAACTGAATAAATATTTGGGGTCAATGAATATCGGGGATACCTAGCATGACAGGCAGAAAAAAAATTCAATCATGGCTTGCCCTGTCTCTGGTTCCCGGTATGGGCCCGGTAACCTGCAATAAACTGGTCGCTCATTTTGGCAGCCCGGAAAAGGTGTTGGCAGTCAGCAGTCCCAATCTGACTGCTGTAGCTTCTCTGCGAAAGGAGAGTTTGGCAGCTTTAAGCGGTGAAGGGAGGCAACACCTTGAAGAACTTGCCAACAAGGAAATTGAGCGGGCAACAGAGAAAAACATAGCAATAATTCCCTGTGATGATCCTCTCTATCCTGCTCTTTTAAAAAATATCCATGATCCACCAGTGGTACTTTATGTGCTTGGAGCTCCTGAATTGCTGACCTGCAGAGGTATGGGAATCGTGGGCTCACGAGCGGCCACACATTATGGGAAAGATATTGCCCAACAGATGGCAGGCAGTTTATCCAGGCAGGGCTTTACCATCATAAGTGGTTTAGCTCTGGGCATAGATACTGCTGCCCATAATGGTGCGTTGGCTGCTGAAGGGAAGACAATAGCGGTGCTGGGGTGCGGCCTTGATATTGTATACCCGCCGAGCAACCATAATTTATATAAGCGCATCGCTTCTGCAGGGGCAGTGGTGAGTGAATACCCGCTTGGCACCAAGCCGGACAGTTTCCGGTTTCCGGCCCGTAACAGGATCATCAGCGGCCTGTCTTTAGGTATAGTGGTGGTTGAGGCAGCGAATCGTTCAGGTTCGTTGATTACGGCAAGCCATGCCCTGGAGCAGGGACGGGAGGTTTTTGCTGTGCCCGGCCGCATTGATTCAGTAAAAAGTGCCGGTACTCATACTCTTTTACAACAGGGTGCGAAACTGGTTCACAGTATTAACGATATCGTTGAGGAGTTTCCTGCTAACGTATTTCAGCAAAGTGTTGAAGAGGCTGGCATGGAAGAGGATGAACAAGTTTTTTTCGAAAACCTGAGCCAGGAGGAAGCGGAACTTTTCGAGTTCATTGGAGTTTATCCACGCACCTTTGACGAGATTATCAAAGATAGTGGTTTTACTGCTCAGCGAATAAATGAAGTGCTTCTTCTCCTGGAACTCAAAGGCATGGTTCAAACGTTGCCCGGTAAAAGCTACCAGAGAGTTACAAGTCTATCATCAAAATAGGTTGTATTGAAATTGAACATAATTATATCTTATCTTTAACGGGCGTGTGTTTCTAAAATTAAACAATATGGCAAGGATGTTTGAGTTTCAAAGACAGAGAAAAGTCAACATGTCCACTGGACACCTTGGCACGGCATGAGGTTACTAAAAGTCAATATGTTGGCAAAAAATGTTGATTTTAGCACAAGAGGAGAAGAATTATGTCGCAATCAACAACTGAAGTTCGTGAAGCTATTACAGTTGCAATTGAAAAATTCATGGCGGCTTATAATCAAGGCGATGCAGCTGGATTGGTAGCTCTCTATACTGAGAAAGGACAACTTCTGCCAACTAGCAGCGATTTCATCACCGGCAGGCCTGCAATCCAGAAATTCTGGCAAGCTCGCATGAATCCTGGGGTTAATTCGGTAAAGCTTGAATCAGTTGAAATAGAAGCCCATGAGGAGACCGCTATTGAGGTGGGAGTTTACTCAGTTCAAGGTCAAGAGAATCAAGTCCTAGATAGAGGAAAATACATTGCAATATGGAAACTCGAAAATGGACAATGGAAGTTGCATCGAGACATGATGAACAGCAGCCTGCCTCAACAATAAAAAATTAAGTGCATCTTAAGCAAACTCAGCAAAGTTCCTCTGGGGGCCTTGGTATACTGGAATGACGAATTTTTTTGAGCAATAAGATTCTTTCAAGGCTGTAATCCAGTAACAGTCGAGGAAAGTACTATTTTAAGCTGAGTATTGTATAGAGGCACTAAATCTGGCCCCTTTTTCCTTTCAATTTCAACGACATTTCATGCACATGAAATCTCTGTGATGCAAAACCAGACAAACAGGTACAATGAATACATTTGAATACACACCTCAGGCAGTAAAATTAATCAACCCACGTTTTTTTGCCGTTGCAAAAGAGAATACTGATCTTGATCAGATGCGCAAAAAATTAGCCACTCATCTGTACATCATTGAGCTCGAGTCATCCGAAGCATACGATCAGGATGCCGCAATTTTTGCCCGTATTCGTGATATCTCACAAGTTCTTCGCAATATGCTAAAAAAAAGATCGGAGGACCTTGCCGGTTTTTCTATGGCCCAAGCGATTTATGATATAGCTCATGAAAATCCGCGCCTCGATTTGACTCCTGCCTTTTATGCGGATTTATACCATCTTCTTTTAGGAATTCAAGGCAAAGGCTCCCGTAAGGCTTTTGATGACATTCATCTGTCTGCCATAAATGACCAGGGAAGGCCTGCGGCAATTCATCGTTCCCGACAACTGGATGAAATCCGCACAGAAGTTGATCAGAAAATTAGTCAGTATAAAACCGGACTTGACACGCGTTCGATTGTCAGGCGGAACAAAAGGCGCGACAAAATTATTACAAGACTAAATGCCTCATTGGATGATTGGCAGAACTGGCACTGGCAAATCAAAAATATTATCAAAGATCCTGAAATTCTGCAGAAGCTCGTTAAACTGAGCAGAGAAGAAAAAAAGGCGGTTAAAACGGCCAGGACACATAACCTTCCATTTGGAATTACACCCTATTATCTCTCACTCATGGATGACGACCAGAACCGGCGTGATATTTCAATCAGAGCCCAAGTTCTACCTCCCGCCGATTATGTGGCCCAAGTCATTTCCAATAAAGAGAAATCTGGATTTGATTTTATGGGGGAGGAAGATACGTCGCCTTTCGACCTCATTACCCGACGATACCCGGCAATCTGTATATTCAAACCTTTCAACACCTGTCCACAGATCTGTGTTTACTGTCAGCGCAACTGGGAAATTGATGATGCCATGTCCCCTCAAGCTTTTGCGGGCATGCAGCAGGTCGATGCAGGTATCAAATGGATCAAAGAACATCCGACCATACACGAGGTTCTCATAACAGGCGGAGATCCACTCGCTATGGGCGATGTAACAATAACCAACATTCTTGCTAAAATAGCTGATATTCCGACTATTGACAGAATACGAATTGGCACCCGTATACCTGTTACCATGCCTATGCGCATTACAGCCGATCTGGCTGATATTCTTGCACAGTTCCGAGAGTTGGGAAGACGGGAGGTGGCCATTACCACTCATATCCAAACCCCTTATGAAATCACTCCTGAACTCGTCAAAGCGGTGGAACGTCTGCGCTCCCGTGGACTCCCTGTATACAACCAGCTGGTATACACCTATTTTGTTTCCAAGAGATTTGAGGCTTCAGCCCTGCGAAGACACCTGCGTTTGATCGGAATTGACCCATACTATACTTTTAACACAAAAGGAAAAGATGAGACGCTGGCCTATCGTGTCCCCATTTCAAGATTGGTCATGGAACAGCAGGAAGAGGCACGGCTGCTGCCCGGCCTGGAAAGGACAGATGAAGCAGTCTTTAACGTGCCGAGGCTGGGGAAGAATTATCTCAAATCAAGAGAGCATCGAGATCTTCTTTCGATCTTGCCGAACGGTGCCAGAGTGTACGAGTTCTATTCCTGGGAGAAAAATTTATCTAATAAAACGAACACTTACTCTTCCATTGACGTGCCAATTCTGGACTACTTAAAAAGGCTTGAAAAAGATGGGGAGAACCTGCAGTATTATGACACGATCTGGTATTATTTTTAGTGCCTTAGTGGTTGTTTGCTTGACGTCTTACGCTTATGCTTGTCTATGCTTATCCGTTTTTTATTGCAAGAAATTTTACGGAAGTAAAGATATG
>JAAXQI010000163.1 GCA_012974315.1 Desulfobacterales bacterium
GTGGTAATGGTTTAGGCAACAGCCCGTTAAAACTTAAAACTTAAAACTACGTCCTTTAGCCTTTAACCTTTATCCTTTTACTTTTTATGAACCTGGTTCGCAAATACAGGGTCTCGACCTTTTTTCTGGCCCACGGCGTTTTGCGTAGAAACTTGAGGCTTGATTTGATGCTGGGGTCTTTTTGAAAGCAGTTTATAGTAATTTTTTCGCCCAGTTTCTCCCAGCCGTAGCGATCTACCAACCGGGTGACGATCACCTCCAGGGTGATGCCGTGGAGCGGGTCGCTGGAGTTGTTGGCCTGGTCCGTGCTCATGCCGCTTCCTGTTCCAGGTAGAGCCTGCGCCCCACCCAGGCGTCGGTGGCTGCATACTGGATCTGCTGTGGGGTGAGCACATCCTTAGCCCAGTTGGAGGTCTGCGCCCCCTTGGAGATGCGAATACCCAGGAATACTGCGGCTAGGCCCCGGAGGCCATGGTTCATGATTCCCGCCTTCCTGGCAAGATCGCCAAGATCCCTGAATCCGGCCGCTTTGAAAGGGGACAGTTTCTTAAGCTCGCGGATATCGAAGTCCAGACTGACCCCGGCCTTGATGATGGCTGAATCGGACAGAATCTCGCGCAGCGGCTTGGCCAGGCCCAGGTGTTTCAGTTGGAAGATGAAAACCTCATCATTGCTGGCAAGCTGCAAAATCGAGGGCAGGTAGCTCTCTCCCTTTGTGTAGGCAGGCCGTGTTTCCGTATCAAAGCCGAGCAGGTTGTGGCCGGCAAGCCTGTCTACTGCCGTGACCAAAGCGTCCTTATTCCGGATGACGCTTGTCCGCCCGTTCCAGCGCTTTATGGGGCAACCGTTTATTTCATCCTTGCTCATCCGCCGGTCAAAACCGGGCCGGTCTGTATCGTTTTGAGTCATGTGTTTTTAGTTAGTTTTCTTTGTTCAGGAGAAAATATCGAATATTTGAACCCCATAATAAGGCAATTTGCATTTTTTCGCCACTTCAATGCTTTGTGAATGTTGAATTGCAGTTCTTGCCCCTCACACTCTCAATTAATTCCTTTCACCTTTTACCTTTCACCTTTCTTTTCCCCTCACACCGCAAACCGCATACCGCGAACCTTTTCTTTTTCTTTATTTTCACATTTATTTGACCCTTGACAAACCCATGCTGTAAAGTTCAACTTTATACACTTGGTTTATCGACAATAAAAATGCTTTCCGAAAAGGAGAGGACAATATGATATCAACACAGTTTCTGTCTGTCCTGCTTGTTTTCCCGGGGTTTTTTTTCATGCTCGCGTCCCTGGTAATGTGCATAGGCCTGAGCAAAGATGTTCCAGATATCCTCAGGACAAAATGGGCTGCCATGACCTACCTTGTTTTATTCTTCACGGGAGGTTACATCGCTTATTTGCTCATTCAGCTCTGGGATCTTTCATTTCCGCTGGAATTGGTGACCGGTACAGTATTTCTTGGTGGTGCAATTTTTGTTTTTCTGGTTATGCGGCTCACCAGCATTACTATAAAGAGGTTTCAGAACATCAGGGCGCGCATAAGCGAAGTCAATGAAGCACTCATTGTTTCGAATACTGAACTGGTGACTGCCTACGATTCCACCATTGAGGGATGGGAAAAAACTCTTAATCTGCGGGACAGGGAAACAGAGGATCATGCCCAGCGGGTTACTGAAATGACGCTGCGAATTGCACGAATCTATGGCATATGTGATAAGGAGCTCATGCATGTAAAGCGGGGAGCACTGCTGCATGATATCGGCAAGATGGGGGTCCCTGACTCAATCCTCATGAAAGAAGGTCCATTAACTCCCGAGGAAGAGAAGATTATGCATAACCATCCGCTGAATGCATTTAATATACTCATGCCGATTGAGTATCTTCGTCCTGCCCTGGATATTCCATACTGTCATCATGAAAAATGGGATGGTTCCGGATATCCAAGAGGGCTCAAAGGCGAAGAGATCCCGCTTGCTGCCAGGATTTTTTCCCTGTCCGATATCTGGGATGCGCTTATATCTGAAAGAAGGTATCACGAGGCATGGCCCCGCGAAAAAGTTGTGGAACATATCCGTTCACTTGCAGGGACGCATTTTGACCCGGACCTTGTGGATCTGTTTCTTGCCAATATTTAGACGGGGAACCACTTTTTTATAAAAGTTTTTACCTGATACCCCGCGCCAGGTTTTTTCCTTTCCCTTTCTCTAAATCTGCCGACTATCTTTTCTCTTTAGCCCCGTACCCTAAAGGGCACTCTTTTTAGTATCTCCTCGGAGTCGGAGTTTATGCCCTGTCTTTAAGGGTGCTTACCTGAGGGGTATAAATGCCCTGAGCCTTTATTCCACCTGCCATTTACCCCTCACTCCTTACCCCTCACATTTTTCTCTTTTACTCCCTGCAGATTTGGGAAACAAGCCGTTTCAGACGGACGTGAGCTACATTGATATCGGCGAGGCTGGCAAAGGCCTTGACGTTTTCGGCTTTTTCCAGATCAAAACCGCTGCGCAGGGGGTGGCGGCCGAGCAGCGCGGTCACAAAGGCGCGCTCCAGCCGATCTCCCGGTTCATCCGACTGTTCCATCTCCGGCAGGTTATGCCAGTCATGAAATCCGGGCTCACGCAAGGCCTGCTGTACCTCCTGCTGCAGACCAAGTGTTGCGGCAAAGCCGTGCCGGAAAAGATCGATTATGGACCAGACATCCAGCAAGTCGGAAGCTTTGGCTGCTGCTGCGCTGTCCAGCTGGCTGTCGGGTTCCTGTTGGGTCAGGAGTGATTCCAGGCCCAGGGAAATGGTGTCCCGTGTCCGTTCGGCAATATCCGTGATATGCTCGATATCCTCTGTTTTTTCGCCATAGGCGATGATGGCGCTGTTTATAGCCCAGACGATTTCCTGCTCCAGGCGGGACAGACGGTCCTGGTCAGTAATCAGGGACAGGGCCTGCTGTAACAGAGAGGTTTCGTTTAAGGGGCCGGCATACACGGACGGTACCCGGGTGCGTTCACTGACCGGTTTCCGGGGCCGGGGCAACGGTTTGCGAATGGATGGCCGGGAGAAGAGGACGGCCGCCTCGTCCGGAGATACAAAACCGAGATCATTCATGCGTCCGCTGCGGAAGCGCAAGGCTTCTTCTTCGATTTGAGACGGCAGGTCAACGCGAATATCGCTAAGGAGTTGGTGTGTAACTGTAGGATCGTATTGGTACAGCCCATCCAGCAAAGTAAAGGGGTGGACCTTCAGCGCTATTTCGGTCTTCAACTCCAGAAGATAGAAGCCATCCGGGGTCATGGCGCGGGACTTGCCATTTGCCTTGTCCTCTGGAGGAATCTGATCAGTGTCAGGGTCATACACCGTGACGGTCTGGGCCAGGAAAAGGAGCTGCGTCACATAATCCAGTGACAAAAAGGCCTTGGCCAGGGCGTCGGGGCCGGCTAGCGCAAAGGCAGTCAGCCATTTATCAAAACTGTCGGCTCCAAAGTCATAGCGGTTCCAGCAGTCCAGATCGATTCCAGCCTGCAATTGTTCCTGACTCAGCTCAAGGAGGATGGGCAGGGCCTGACCCAGGCCGATCTCCTTGACGATATAGTATGCTTCCAGGGGTTCGAGGGCAGCGACTTCATCGGCCAGGTCGGTCGCAGCCAGAAGCCGTTCACCCCGGCGGGCCAGAGCCCGGGTCAGATCCGCACGGAACGGAGTTAATTCTATAATATTCTTGTCGCTCATATTCTTTTGTCTTTTGCCTTTAGCTTTTCAATCTGCATTTAGAAAGCCCTGCGCTTAAAAAATAATTCTTAGTTTTTAACTTAAAATTCAAAACTCTGTCAATTATCGGGTTGTTCCGTTACCCGATAAAACTTAAAACTGTAGTTTCCCTGTGCCCTATGCCTTAAATTTTTTAAAGTTTTTGCCCAGTATCCAGCACCCAGAATCCAGAATCAGTTCTTATCTTTTTCCCTCGCACCTCATACCCTATACCGTGTACCTTTTCTTTAACCTTTAACCTTTAACCTTGTACCTGTTTTTCAACAGCCCTTATAGCATCAGCGGCAGAACTCGTTATGCCGCCTGTATAGCCAGAACCTTCGCCTACCGGGTATAAATTCTTTATATTTACGGATTCATAATTTTCATTGCGTTTAATCCGTACAGGAGATGAAGTTCTTGTTTCCGCGCCTAACAGTATCGCCTGATGTGAAACAAATAATGGAACTTCTTCCTGCCATTTATTAAATGCAGCCAGGAGTTCCTCGACCACAAATCCCGGGAAAATGTCCTTCATGTCAGCAGGAACGGCCCCCTGTTTATAGGAGTTTTGATTTAAGCCGGCAGAGCTGCTTCCACCCAGAAACTCCATTAAATTCTGCCCGGGGACTGCCCAGCTTCCCCCCCCTGCATTAAAGGCCTTTTGTTCAATATCCTTTTGGAACTCAATACCGGCCAATGGACTGGTTGAAATGTAATCATCCCCGTGACAGGTTACAACCAGCGCTGCATTTGAAAATGGAGATGACCTGCGTGAGTAACTCATGCCGTTTACAACCATCATGCCCTGATCAGATGAAGCATTGATCACCTCACCTCCAGGGCACATACAGAATGTATAAACACCCCGTTTAATTTTTCGATTGGTATAATTCAAGGAATAGGTGGCAGCCCCTAAGCCTTTATAATCCTTGTATTTGTCGCCATATCGCATGTGATTGATAGTTTCAACTGGATGCTCAATTCTCACCCCGACAGAAATCGGCCGCTGCTCAAGAGCGATACCTTTTTTATGCATCATTTCAAATGTATCGCGGGCAGAATGACCCAGAGCAATATAGATACTTGAAGAAAGATATTCCTTTTCACCATTTATTATAATACCCGAGGCTTTGCCCTTTTTTATCAGGATGTCAGTCATTTTTGAGCCATAATATATTTCTCCACCTCTCTCAAGGATATAGATCCTTATATTACGAACTATTTTGCGCAACACATCAGTCCCCAGATGGGGCTTGCTGATGTAGCCTATTTCTCCAGGCGCGCCAAATTTAATAAAGGTATTCAAAACCCGGTTTACATAGCTCGTATTATGATTTCTCCTGGAAAACAGCTTTCCGTCCGAATACGACCCGGCACCGCCTTCACCGAATTGGATATTTGATTCAGCGTTGATCTCCCTTTCTTTTAAAAATCTTTGCACATCATCGGTGCGTTCATCTATCTTTTTGCCTCTTTCAAAGATGAGAGGCTTAATCCCATAATCAATAAGTTCAAGAGCCGCAAACATGCCGGCAGGGCCGAAACCTACTATGATAGGCCGATCCTTGCAGTTTGCTGCTTTTCTTTCTGCCTGTGCCGGTTCGCTGTAGATCGGGAAGTTTTGCCTGTTTGCAAAGCTGTCAGGAGTTTTGGCAACGAGTGAAACCCTGTAATAGAATTGTTCTTTATCGCTCAGATCAAGGGATTTACTTAAAATTTTGACGATGGATATATTCTCAGCGTCTGTTTGCAGAATTTGTGAAGCAGTACTGAGATATATATCAATCCCATCCTGTTCAATGGGAATTTGCAGATTGTTGAGTATCAGATCCAAAGAAATGCTCCTGCCTTAATTCTTTTTATTCTCTCTTAGGGTAAATACCCCGCTGCTTGCAGTGTTATTATTGGAAATATCCTTTGTTGAGATACCCCGTAGCTTGCTGCGGGGAGTTTCATTAAATTATTTTATGGAAGTTCCCAACATCCAGCATCAGGTTTTTAATCTTTTCCCTTTAGCCTTTAACCTTGCACCCTAAAGGGCATAAACGCCTTGAGCCCTGTACCCTGCGCCCTATGCCTTATACGTCATGATTACAACATTCGCAGCCTTGTCCCGAAGAGGAATCAATGATTGATACTTTTCGGAACCGTACCAGTTATCCAATATAGCCTGATCCGGAAATTCGATAACAACCACGTGGTCATGTTCGTGATCTCCTGCAAGAATCTTGACCAACTGCCCCCTGAAAACAACTTTGGAATCAAAAGGAGCAAGTGATTCCTGAACTCCGGCCATATATTCCTGCCAAAGTCCGTTATCTTTTACAGTGATATGTCCTACAAGATATGCCGTCATTTGCTACTCCTGTATTTTGGGAAAAGGAAAACATTCCAAATAGTATCATTACCTTTGCCGATGAGAAAAAGTCGAAACAAAATAGATGGTTATAAGGGTTATACCGGGAGCCCAACATCCAGTAAACAGCATGCAGCAATCAGGAGCTTTAGCCTTTTCCGTTCCCCTTCAGCCTTGAGTTCCGCACCTTTAATATTTTAAAGTTTTTTACCTTGGCCCCTCGACACCGTGTGTCAATCGTCAGCAG
>JAAXQI010000120.1 GCA_012974315.1 Desulfobacterales bacterium
CATTATTGCTGTAATTAGGAGATTATTTTGAGCATAAAAGCTTTAAAGGGCTTCAAGGATATATTGCCCGATGAGGTCGGCCTCTGGCAAGTGATAGAAAGGAAGGCCCGGGACATTTTTCACAGGTATGGTTTTGAGGAGATCAAGGTCCCAATCCTGGAGAAGACAGAACTCTTTGTCCGCACTATTGGCGAGAGCACTGATATTGTTGAAAAAGAGATGTACACCTTTGAGGATCGCAATGGCGCTTCCATAGCCATGCGGCCCGAAGGAACCGCTTCAGTCATAAGGGCCTATATCGAAAACGGTCTTTATGTTAGAGGTTCTGTGCAGCGCCTCTATACTATTGGCCCGATGTTCAGGCATGAAAGGCCCCAGAAGGGACGTCTGCGACAGTTTCACCAGATGAGTGTGGAGGTGCTTGGCTCAGACCGTGCCATGATAGATACCGAAGTTATGGCTATGGCATGGCAGCTTTTACAGGAAATAGGCCTGGAGGCGAGCCTTGAAATAAATTCACTGGGATGTCCTGCCTGCCGCCCTTCTTTTAAAGAAACATTACAGGACTTTATCAATGAGCGTATCGATCATCTTTGTGAAGACTGTAAGCGTCGCAGTGTCACGAACCCGCTTCGAGTTCTTGATTGCAAAAGCGATAATTGCCAGGAACAGTACACCTCGGCGCCATCAATTATTGAGCATCTTTGCGAGGTCTGCAGCGATCATTTTAATGAAGTAAAAGGGGCTCTTAATCTTCTTGGTGTCCCCTATAGGGTTAATCCTGCAATGGTGCGGGGACTTGACTACTATACCAGGACTGCCTTTGAATTGATCACTACTGAGCTTGGTGCCCAGGGTGCCATTGGGGCAGGAGGGAGATACGATGGATTGGTCAAACAGCTTGGCGGCCCGGATGTGCCTGGCATAGGTTTTGCCTTGGGCATGGAAAGGCTGGTCATGCTTCTGAGCCAAAAAGATGCGCATGAAAGCCAGTCTGGTCTTGACCTTTTTCTTGTCACCCTGGGGGAGGTCGCCTATGAAAAGGGGTTTCATCTGATGCAGATGCTTCGTTCTCTTGGGGTGCGGGTAATGATGGATCATGAGGGACGGTCCATGAAAAACCAGATGAAACAGGCGAATAAACAGAAGCCCAGGTTCGCACTCATCCTGGGAGAAGATGAGCTGGCAAAGCGGGAAGTGGCCCTAAAAGATATGGATTCCGGTGAGCAGGAATTAGTTGAACTTGCTACTGATTTTGAAAACTGGGCCAACGTTATCAAAACAAAAATAAAGTAACATATATTAATATAATACAGTGCTCGGCCTGGAAGTGGAAAAGTCTTGAGTGATTGTGCTGTTTACTAAAAAATGAGGAGTAATAAAATGGAAACCATGGGGGGACTCAAACGGAGTCATTCCTGTAATGATCTTGCAGTGGATAATGTTGGCGAAGCTGTCACCCTGATGGGTTGGGTGCTGAGACGACGTGATCATGGCGGGGTTATATTTATTGATCTGCGGGATCGCTGGGGTATCACCCAGGTAGTTTTTAATCCTGAGATCCATGCCGAGGTTCATGCCAAGGCACATCAATTGCGCAGTGAATGGGTAATCGCTATACAGGGTCGGGTGGAAAGACGGCCTCCTGACATGGAAAATACCAACCTTAAAACAGGCGGTATTGAGATTCGGGTTGATACGTTAAGGATATTGAACTCCAGCCTTACCCCTCCATTTCCACTGGATGAAGATGTTGAGGTTTCGGAAAATCTGCGGCTTAAATATAGATATATTGACTTGAGGCGCCCTTTCATGGCCTCACATCTGATTACACGACACAAGGTGTCCCGGGCTGTTCGAAACTACCTGGATGAAAACAATTTCCTCGAAATTGAAACACCGATCCTGACCCGTTCAACTCCGGAAGGGGCAAGAGATTATCTGGTGCCAAGCAGGGTGAATGCCGGGAAATTCTATGCCCTGCCACAATCACCGCAACTTTTCAAGCAGCTTTTGATGATTTCCGGAATGGACAAATACTACCAGATTGTCCGCTGTTTCCGGGATGAAGACCTCCGGGCTGACCGGCAGCCTGAGTTTACCCAGATTGACATGGAGCTCTCCTTTATTGAGGAGGAAGACATCTATACCCTTATTGAAGGTATGATGCTGCGGTTGTTCAAAGAGGTTCTCAACATTGAGCTGGCTCCCCCATTTGCCAGGATGAATTATGAAGAGGCAATTGCCCGTTTTGGTACGGATAGGCCTGATACGAGGTTTGGTCTCGAGCTGGTCGACCTGACTGAGACCGTCAGGGATTGCGGCTTCAACGTTTTTCAGTCTGTGGTTAAGAAGGGTGGCCTGGTAAAAAGCATCAATGCCAAAGGATGCGCAGATTTTTCACGTAAGGATCTTGATGGCCTGACTGAATATGTGGGACAGTTTGGGGCTAGGGGGCTTGCCTGGGTTAAGGTGAAGGCTGCAGGAGAATGGCAGTCGCCTATCACCAAGTTTTTCACGGATGAGGAACGTGAGGCAATAAGCAGTGCACTCGGAGCAGAAGAAGGAGATGTTCTTTTCTTTGTTGCCGACAAGGGGGCCATTGTCCACCAGGCACTGTCAGAATTGCGGCTGGATCTTGCTAGAAGGCTTGGTTTGATTGATAAGACTTTTTTTAATTTTGTCTGGGTTGTTGACTTCCCATTATTGGAGTATGACCACGAACAAAAAAGGCACACAGCAGTGCATCATCCTTTTACGGCCCCCAAAGAAGAGGATATGGAATTTCTGGAAAATGACCCTGGACGTGTTCGCAGCAAGGCCTATGATCTGGTTTTGAATGGAGTTGAAATTGGCGGAGGCAGTATTCGTATCCACCAGAAAGAGCTTCAGGATATCATCTTTAAGGCTTTGGGAATAAATAAGGAAGAGGCGGAAGACAAATTCGGGTTTCTTCTGCAGGCCCTGGAACTTGGCGCTCCTCCCCACGGAGGCATTGCTTTTGGGCTTGACCGGCTTCTCATGATTCTGACCGGCCGGGAATCGATCCGGGACGTGATAGCCTTTCCAAAGACCCAGAAGGCAACCTGTCCATTAACCGAGGCGCCATCCTCAGTCAGCAGAAAGCAGCTGACAGAGTTATATCTGCGACCTGACTGGGAGTAAGATTAAAGCAAGGCACAGAGGCACAAAGTTTTCTTGTCTGGGAACTCTCAACATCAAACACTTTGTGCCTTTGCCACCCTGGTATTTATTAAAGAAATTGCTGATTAATTTCTATCTCAGCTTTTCCCCTCACATTTGCCAGCCATGAAGCCAGGAGAGTCGTCTTTTTTCTTTCCAGCAGGCCTATTCTGAATTCCTTCTCCTTTTCGGTAAAGAGATCAGAAGAAGGTGGGTTCCTTTCCATAACCCTGAAGACATAAAATATACCATTGCTGGATACAATTTCTTCCGGGTAGGGCGACTCTGCCGACAGTTCAAAACCGAGGTTTGTTATTTGGGCAGGTAAAGAGGAACTTGCAGTTTCATTTCGGATGATATTGCCGGAGTTTTCAGGGGTCTTATCATGCTTTGCCGCCTCTGAGGCAAGATCCATGCTGCCCTGTTCCTTGAGGGCTGACAGCATGGCTTGGGCAGATTCTTGAGCCATGGTTTCTGATTCTGCGCTGATGTAATCCTGCTGTACCTGCTCTTTAACATCTTCCAATAAGGCAACTTCAGGTTCTTTCTTGTCAGTCGCAAAGATTATGGCATAGCCTTTTGCAGTTTCTATCAGTGAACTGAGCTCCCCTTTGTTCAGGCTAAAAGCTGCATTGAGAAAGGCAGGTTCAGCCACCATCCCTCCCGTAAAGCCACTTTTCTCAGGCGATATTTTCGGGAAAAAGTCCGCATGTTCTAAAGTAATATCAGTATTCTGCTGGCTGAATTTTTCAAGGCTGCCTGCCAGGATAATTTTTTCATATGCCTCGGTTGCACTGTTAAATGCGAGTTGGTTGCCTTTTTGCCCCTGGATTTGTGATGCAATCTCATCCTTTACTTCTTCCAGGGTCCTGGTGTGGGCTGGCTCTATCTTCTCAGCTTTTATTATATGGAAGCCGAATTGGGTTTCGACTATGCCGCTTATTTCTCCTTCGCTTAATGTAAATACCGCGTCATCAAAAGGTTTTACCATCCTGCCCTGGGAAAATGAACCAAGATCTCCTCCCTTGGGTCCGGTCGGCCCTTCGGAATACTGTTTAGCCAGCTCGGCAAAATCTTCACCCGAATTGGCCAGTTCAAGAACCTGCTCTGCCCGTTTAAGTTTCTCGCTTAATGCCTCTTCGGACTCTCCATCAGTAGTTTTTATGAGGATATGGCGGGCGCTTCTTTGCTCCGGAATACTGTACCGGTTAAAGTTCTGGCGGTAGAAAGATTCCATCTCTTCATCCGTGATCAGTGGTTTTTTATCCGTGTTGAAGGGGAAGAGAAGAAAGTCCAGTTTGACCTGAGGATCGGTCATGTACTTATCTTTGTTTTCCTCAAAAAATAACTGCAGGTCCTCTTCGTTTGTCTCAATTTTATCTTTAAAATCTGTGCCACTGAAAGAAACATACTCAATTCGAATCTCTTCATTATCGAAACCAAACTGTTCGTTGATTTCCAAAGGGGTCAACTTGGCAAAACGTGAAAGATGGGTGAGTACTTTTCCAGCCAGGAGATCGGTTCGCATGGAGTTTTCAAAAGAAGTGGGCGTCATTCCGGAACTTGAAAGAATGTTTTTGTACTGTTCAACATTAAAAATGTCGTTTGTCCGAAAGGCCTCCATTTTTTCCACAGCCTGCTGGATCTCAAGATTACTTACTATAATCCCCATCTCTCTGGCGCCCTGGCGTAAAAGGGTTCGTTGAATAAGTTGTTCAACGGTCTGGCCTTCGAGATCAAGGCTTTCCAGTAAGCCCTTTGGCATATTCCCGCCGAATTGATTGCGGTACTGGGTCGCCAGTTGATCATAGGCTTTTTGAAACGCCTCATAGGGTATGGGCTCATCATTGACTGTTGCAATGTCGTTTCGGTTGTCGTTGATTCCGCTTCCAACGCCCCAAAAAATAAAGACAAGTACAATGATGAGGATGGTGCCCTGAATAAGTGGCGATTGTGCTTTGCTTCTAAGCAAACCAAGCATGTATTCTCTCCTTTATGAACTATTGAGAGGCGTTATCCTGTGGATAATCTGCCTCTTAGTGTATTTTTATGATCGTATACTGAAAATTGTTTATAACACCAGTGCTGTTTATACAATGCAAAATAATAACATATTATTTTATTCCAAAAGGATTACTTATTGCCAGTTAAAAATAATAGTGTAACCTATTGAGGCAATTTTATTTGCAATTTGGCTGTAAAATTTTAACTGTTAAATGTTTTTACTGCCTTTTGGGAAAAATAAAATAAAAAAGTAGGACATGAGGAAGTGCGCCGGATAATTTTTTTTGTATTGTTTCATGGCTAATAATGGGCGGGGAAAATAGTGAATGATTACTTGACAAAGAATAGACGCTATATTATGAAGGACTATTCATTATTTATTTTCAAAGTTCAGTGGAGACTGAAACAACTAACAATATAATAATAGACTGAAACCAAGGAGGAAATTTAAATGGCAACAATTGAACATAATGGCAAATCCTACGATGTGGATGAAGACGGCTTCTTGACCAAAGGCATGGAAGACTGGGATCAGGGCTGGGTTGAGTATGTAAAGAGCATTGAAGGCATCGGCGACATGACCGAAGAGCATACGAAGGTTATTGATGCATTGCAGGAATACTACAAGAAAAATGGTATTGCTCCAATGGTACGTATCCTTTCCAAAACTACCGGCTTCCCGCTGAAGAGGATTTATGAGCTCTTCCCATCAGGACCAGGTAAGGGAGCATGTAAAATGGCTGGTCTGCCAAAACCGACTGGCTGTGTATAATTAGTCATAAGTAATTTTAATAAAAAATGGGGAGAAGGCTTTTGCCTTCTCCCCATTTTTTTTGTTTAACGAGAAATTTTAATCCACTTTTTGCAGCAGCATTTGGTGTATTGCTTCCACCTTTTCCTGATACTCTTCAGGAGAGATTTTCGCTCCCTGTATTCCCCCCCGGAGATTAATTTCCCCCAGATAAGATTTTCCATCCTTTGTCACAAGAATATCAAGATGTCCATAGGGGAAACAACCACGCTCCATGACCTGACGGCAGAGCTTAATCTGCTCCTCGGAAAGTTCACAGGGCTTACTCTGGCCGCCATGATGCAGATTGTTTCTGAAACTGTAGGGGTTGTGGCGCCAGTATGCTTCGATATAGTCATCCAGAAAAACAACCCGAATATCTCGACATTCAGGCTCAAAAGGCTGCAGAACAAAGGGAAAGGGTATATTGCCCAGTGAGGCATGGGTATATACCTCTTCAATCGACTGCCAGAGGTGAACCCCCATGCCGGCGTTTCTACGGTCCAGCTTGGTAATTACAGCAGTGATGGCGCTTTTTTGATAGTCTGAAATTGCTTCAATAAGATCATGAAGCGCGTGGATGGCCCGGGTCTGCGGCAGCATAAACTTGGGAAAAAGTGCTGTCTGGAATGTTTTTGAACGGCTGACAAGCTGCGAAAGTCCTGGGGGAATCAGGTGCACTCCTCTCTCGTGAAGGTCAAGAAGCAAGGGCTCTTCAGATTCCCGCAGGCGCAGACGTCCTACAACAATATCTCCTTTCAGTAGAGAATTATATTGAGCACGCAGAGTTGAGTTGTCTCTGATGACGAGCTTCTCACGGCTCAAACTGCTTTTCTCCTTTTGTTTAGACCGCAGTTATTCGTTACTACTAGAAAAGCATCTCCAGAAATCTTTTATGAAATTGGGTGAGGTCGGCTCCGCAATCACCACAATAAAATTGTACCTGACCCAGTACCTGGGAGTCATCTATCTCCTGACTGAAGCTTCCGTCAGTGTTCTGGACAAAGCGCGTAGTAAGAATTACCCCATCGGACACTTCCAGGAATTCCTTATTGTTATTACATTCAGGACAGGTGATACGCTGTGTACTGGATAATGTTACCACTTTAGGTCTTGTTTTTATTTTTTTTATCTTGGTTGCTTCAGAATAACTCATTATGAGAGAAATCCTCCTTTTAGAATGATTCGGTATTCTATAAGGCAGTGACAACCAATTGTCAATACTTGTGGAGGAATACCCGAAAAAGCTTTTTTTGACAAATAAGAATTTATGTTCAAAAGGAATAGAAATCCAGGGTATCATTAATAGTGAATTTCAAAGGCAGCAGTGCTCCCCGCTGGAGGCTCTTCGGTGGTATGGATCATTTTTACAAGAGAGTGCGGAGACCCTTCGTGAAGCCATTGCTCCATTTTTTCAACCGCAGTTTTTTCTCCTTCAATTAAGACTTCCACCGAACCGTCCGTCCGATTCCGTACCCAGCCTGAAAGACCCAGTTTTACGGCTTCATCCCGGGTGTAAGCCCTGAAAAATACGCCTTGCACTCTGCCCTCAACAATAACATGGACCCGTTTGTTACCGGTCATGCAATTCTCCTCTTGCTGCTATTACGAAAGGTGGATAGCCCCAATTGATTATTTCTAGAACATGGATAGCTGGGGACTCTTCTTTGTGTCATCGTTAGCCGTCAGCAGTTCTGCAAAATCTTTCTCATTCAGTATTTTTAAACCAAGTTCCCGGGCTTTTTTTAATTTACTTCCAGGTTTTTCTCCAACAACTACATGGGTCACCTTCTGGCTGATCTGGGAAGCAACCTTGCCTCCCCGTTCCTTTGCCCTGACTTTGGCCTCATCTCTTGACATCCCGTCAAGGCTGCCGGTGAAAAGGAATACAAATCCCGCAAATGGGCTTTGCTCCGGACTTTTTTTCGAAGAAGCAATGGTGAGACCGAAATTCTTGAGCTGCAATAACATTTTTACGACTTCAGGGTCCTGGAAGTAATCTATTATGCTCTTTGCGGTTTGCGGCCCTATCCCCTCGATCTCAAGGAGTTCTTCTTCATTGGCGCGCAGAAGGTTTTCCAGTGAGCCAGAATAATGTTCATCGAGCAGACCGGCACCTTCTTCTCCCACATACCGGATTCCGAGAGCACTTAAGAGTCTTGCCAGGGTGGTTTCACGGCTTGCCAGAATGGCATCAATTGCGTTACGGGCGGATTTTTCAGCCCAGCCATCAAGGAGGACAAGATCGGTAACTTTCAAACCATAAATATCAGGTATATCCTGAATTATTTTTTCGTTAAAAAGCTGCTCCATCGCTTTTTTGCCCAACCCGTCAATATCCATTCCAGCCCTCGAAGTAAAATGAATGAGTAGCCGCATCCTCTGGGCCGGACAGTGAGAGTTGGGGCAGCGGGTGATTGCTTCGTTTTCCGGGAGGATGAGGCGATGCTGGCAAATCGGGCAGTTTTCAGGCATCAGGATATCTTTTTGGCTGCCATCCCGCTGTTCAACCACGGGCTTGACAATTTCAGGGATAACGTCACCGGCCCTCTGGATAAGTACCTGGTCACCAAGCATTAAGCCTTTCCGGTTGATTTCACCAGAATTATGCAGGGTGGCGCGACTGACCACAACACCGCCGACATTTACCGGTTCAAGGATCGCCACCGGAGTTATTGCGCCGGTGCGGCCAACCTGGAACTCAACGTCCTGCAATATGGTGGTGGCCTGGGTGGCTGCAAATTTTGCGGCAATAGCCCACCGAGGGCTTCTTGCCTTGCTGCCAAGACGCTGTTGCAGCTCAAAGGAGTTAACTTTAACGACCATGCCGTCGATATCGTAGGGCAGGGTCTGACGAATATCTTGTAAATGGGAAAAATGTTCTACGACCTGGGAGATGTCTCCACAGAACTTTGTTAACGGGTTAATACTGAAGCCAAGTTTATCAAGATAATCCAGAAGCTCCTCCTGGCTGTTGCAAGAAATTTGTGTTGTATCACTTATTCCATAAGCAAAAAAATCAAGAGGTCTTTGGGCAGTAATCCTGGAGTCAAGTTGCCGCAGAGAACCGGCCGCAGCGTTTCGGGGATTGGCGAAAATGGTCTCACCTGCAGCAAGACGCTGCTCGTTTAGTGCCGTAAAACCCTCAAGCGAAAGATATGCTTCTCCGCGAACTTCAAGCAGCTCAGGAATTTGCATGTTTGGGGGAGCTTCCAGCCGTAGAGGAATTGAGCGGATGGTTTTGAGGTTTCTTGTAATCTCTTCGCCCGTCTGGCCGTCACCCCTTGTTGAGCCAAAACTGAGCAATCCCTTTTCATAAACAAGTTCGACTGCCAGACCGTCAAGTTTTGGCTCAGCCATATAGGATAAGGATTGTTTGGTTTTTAAAAATCTTTGCAGTCGCACTTCAAAATCATGAAGCTCCGTTTCATTGAAGGCGTTTTCCAGGCTGAGCATGGGGTGGGTATGGCGTACGGAGTTAAATTCGGCCAAAGGCTTGCCACCAACTCTTTGGGTAGGTGAATCAGGGGTGACCAGGTCAGGATGCAACTCTTCCAGTTGCAGCAACTCCTGAAACAGTCGGTCATACTCAGAGTCGGCAATCAGTGGATCATCCAGTTCATAATAGCGATGCGCATGGAGGTTGATCTGCTTCTTGAGTTCGGCAATTTTTTTTGCAATGTCCGACATATTTGTGATTTGTTTTGTTAAACTAACTTAATATTTCGTGAAATATTAAGTTAAGAAGGTTTTTGCAGGAGTTTACCGCCCTTGGAAATGTTTTCGTGCTGATCCTCATCAATAAAGATAAGGATGGTATCTTTGGGCTTGTTGGCCACCCTTGCAATTACATCGGTTACAC
Organism: Desulfobacterales bacterium; assembly: GCA_012974315.1. GTDB lineage: Bacteria > Desulfobacterota > Desulfobulbia > Desulfobulbales > BM004 > BM004. Next base: position 9,840 of record JAAXQI010000120.1, read on the forward strand.
CGCTGCATATCTCTTCTTTCTGCTGTTTATTCAGGGTGCCGGCCACTCTGATGTTGACATAGGGCATTGTTTTCTCCTTGCTTATTGATTTTTAGAAATTGATTAAATCTATATACCCATTTAGAAGAATCTTGGCTATGTTTTGCCAAAGATGCTATCGTAAAAAAGAATCCAGTTCACTGTTTTTATTAAATTACTATATAAAAAAATGAGTGGGTGTTTGATTTGCTGTAGATTCGAGAAAGAGGGCTTTTCGCTATAGCATAAGCTATGCGGGAAGCCCGATGCCGAAGAAGATGCAGTAAATCAAACACCCACTGAGAGTGACAATTATGAGAGTACTGGTAACAGGAGGAGCAGGATATATAGGCAGCCATACCTGCGTGGAATTATTGTTGGCCGGCTATGAAGTTATAGTGGTTGATAGCCTGATAAACAGCAGGGAAGAATCCGTCAGGCGCATCGAGGAGATCAGCGGCAGAAAACTTGAATTTCATAAAGTTGACCTGCTGGATAAATCCGGTCTTGATAGGGTTTTTCAGCAGGCGAAAGTTGACGCGGTTATTCATTTTGCCGGCCTGAAAGCTGTTGGCGAGTCTGTTGCCATACCCTTGCAATACTATAAAAATAATATAAGCGGTTCCCTGGTGCTCTTTGAAGTCATGGCACAACATGGCGTCAGGAACCTGGTTTTCAGCTCTTCGGCAACGGTGTATGGTGATCCGGCCTCGCTTCCGATTACCGAGGATTTTCCCATAAAATCCTCAAATCCATACGGTTGGTGCAAAGTAATGATCGAACAGATCCTGCAGGATCTCTACCTGGCGGATCCATCCTTGAACATTGCCCTGCTTCGGTACTTCAACCCGGTGGGCGCTCATCCTACCGGCAGAATCGGTGAAGATCCAAAAGGGGTACCAAACAATCTTGTTCCCTATATATCCCAGGTGGCAGTTGGCAAACTTCCGGAACTGAAAATTTTTGGCAATGACTATCCTACACCTGACGGAACAGGGGTGAGGGATTATATCCATATCATGGATCTGGCCAGTGGCCATATAAAGGCCCTGGAAAAACTTGCCGCAAATCCGGGCCTGGTCATCTATAATCTTGGCACAGGAAAGGGATACTCCGTTTTAGAGATGGTAAATGCCTTTGCAGAGGCATCAGGTAAAAAGATACCATACAAAATTGTAGAGCGCCGGCCTGGTGATATTGCCAGTTGTTATGCTGATCCCTCAAAAGCTGAAAAGGATTTGTTCTGGAAGGCGTCAAGGGACATTAAAGCGATGTGTGCGGACACTTGGCGCTGGCAGACTAAGAACCCGAACGGTTATGAATAAAAAAGTGGGACAGAATTCTGTCCCACTTTTTTATTGATTCTGGTTGCTGGATTCTGGTTTTATACCAGTAACCAGAATCCAGAATCTAGCCTTATTACTTCTTAGCCTTTTCGGGCTTTGTCTTTTCTGGTGTGGCCGAGGGCAAGGGCTTGGGCGCGGGTAGCCCGAAACCTAATCTGACCTTTTGGGCAATTTCAGTAGTTATATCATTATGTCCTTGCAGGAATGTCTTGGCATTTTCTCTTCCCTGGCCGATGCGCTCCCCTTCATAAGAGTACCATGAGCCACTTTTTTCCACGATATCCACGCTAACAGCCAGATCAAGAAGATCCCCGACCCTTGAAATGCCCTCGCCATATATTATGTCAAACTCGGCCATCTTAAAGGGTGGAGCGACCTTGTTTTTCACTACTTTAACCCTGGTACGGTTACCGAAAGCTTCCTGACCATCCTTCAAGGTGGCAATTTTTCTGATGTCCAACCTCAAAGAACTGTAGAATTTTAAGGCGTTGCCACCAGGAGTGGTTTCCGGGTTGCCGAACATAACCCCGATTTTCATGCGGATCTGATTGATAAAGATAAGGGCTGTATTGCTGCGTTGTAAGATGCCGGTAAATTTCCGCATGGCATGTGACATGAGCCGGGCCTGCAACCCCACATGATGGTCCCCGACATTGCCATCAATCTCTGCCCGGGGAACAAGGGCTGCAACCGAATCTATAACAATAACATCAACTGCGTTACTGCTGATAAGAACCTGCGCAATTTCAAGAGCCTGCTCTCCATAGTCAGGCTGTGAAACAAGCAGGTCATCCACATCGACACCCAGCCTGCCGGCATAGGCAATATCCAGGGCGTGCTCGGCATCGATAAAGGCGGCAATTCCGCCGCGTTTTTGTGCTTCGGCAATTATGTGCAGTGCAAGGGTGGTCTTGCCGGAAGACTCAGGGCCGTATATCTCGGTCACTCTGCCCAGGGGGATGCCCCCGACGCCTACTGCAATGTCAAGGCTCAATGCCCCTGTGGGAATTGCCGGTATTATCTCAACTTCATGGGCTCCCATCCGCATGATTGAGCCTTTGCCAAATTGCTTATCAATCTGGAACATCGCATTGTCAATGGTTTTGTTTTTTTGATCACGGGTTGCCATATTTATTGCTCCTTGTTTGAAAAAGTATAGCGTCAGAAGATGATAATTATTTAATTTTATAATCTATGTTAGAGGATTTGTGCCGCATGATGAGTGCGGTCAACGTGTTATACTAATCAATAAGTCAAAACTTTAAAATAGATTTTGCGCTGGGCTGAAGATATTTTACATGCCGGGTCAGCGATGTGTTTTTGTTTAATAATATCAAGTAATTTGCAGCTTTATGCCAAGCAGGAGACGCCGTATCAGGTCCAGGGATTTTACGGCGGTTAACTCCTGCACCTGCCAGCGGTCTCCCGGGAAACGGCAGGGGATGGCAACTGTTTCATCAGGAGTGGAAAGGCCGATAAATACAGTTCCCACAGGTTTTTCTTCAGTTCCGCCTGTTGGTCCTGCGATGCCGGTGACGGACACACCAATATCAGCTCCGGTTTTATGCCTGATGCCATCCGCCATTGCCTTTGCCACTGCAGAACTGACAGCGCCATGTTCTTCCAGCAGGGAAGAATCTAAACCCAGGAGTTTTTCTTTTAATGCATTGCTGTAAGCTATTACCCCGCCGGCAAAATAATTCGAGCTTCCCGGCACAGTTGTGATCTTGTGTCCAATAAGTCCTCCTGAGCATGATTCTGCCGTGGCCAGGACTTTACCCTGGCTTTGCAGAAGTTTTCCCACCACACTTTCCATGGTGTCATCATCAGCTCCAAAGAGCGAATCACCAAGGGAAAGTTCAATCTCTTTTTCAAGATGCTGGAATGTACGCTTAATTTCCGACTTGTCTTCGTCAATGACCGTAAGACTCAGGTGCACTTCCGGGAAGACCGGGTAATATCCAATGCGAACCCGGCCGTCTTCCTCTCTTTCGAGATGGGTTACCCGCCGGTTGATTTCTATTTCACCCACCCCAAAAACTTTATACACTTTTTGTTTGACCAGCTTTACTGCACCATCCTGCAATATACCGAGTCTTGGAATGACCGTATTGGCGAGCAATTCCCGCATTTCATGGGGAACACCGGGAAGGAAAAAAATCGGTTTGTTGTCATGAACCAGAAGATATCCTGCCATTCTGGCTTCAGGACTGAGTACCTCAGCCCCTGTCGGTAGCAGAGCAAGTTTCTGCAAATCACTCAGGGTTTGGTCATCAGGATTGGAAAGCAGCGCTTTGATTTTTGCAAAAACCTCGGGATGAAAAACAGTGGGCCGCCCAAGGGCCTGCCCTACAACTTCACTTGTAAGGTCATCGCTTGTGGCGCCCAACCCGCCTGTTACGATGATAAAATCAGAGCGCTTGATAGCTCGCTTGAGGGTTTCGCTGATCTCTGCAGGAGTATCTCCAATGGTGGACATGGCAGTAATTTCATGCCCTGCCGAGAAAAGCAGACCGGCAGCGAAACGACTGGTGGTATTAAGCACCCTGCCGGACGTCAGTTCATCGCCAATTGCTATTATTTCTCCAATCATGCTGCAGTAAGGTATAGGGTATGTTTTGCTTCAAATGAAGCACTAATTATCTTGAATCTGTAGAGTCCCGAGAACAAAGCGCTCCTGCAACTTTTCCAGCTTCACCGGAACCACCCTGTTGATATGTTCCGCTTTTGCCTCAAAGTGTACCGGGATATAGTTATCAGTAAATCCTTTGGCCAAACCATCAGCTGATCTTTCAGACTCAACCAGCACGTTATGCACCTTTCCAATCCGGCTGCCATAAAAAGCGCTTCTCTTTTTATGATCTAATTTGCGCAGAATCGCAACTCTCTCGGCTTTGATTTTTGCAGGAATCTGGTTTTCCATTTTCGCAGCAGGGGTACCGGGTCGTTTTGAGTAGGGAAAGACATGAAAATAGGTAATGGGTAAATTCATAAGCAGCTCATATGTTTTAAGAAAATCTTCTTCCGTCTCCCCTGGAAAACCAACCACCACATCAACTCCAATTGCTGCTTCTGGAACCATTTCTTTGCAGTGGATGACTGTATCTGTGAACTGTTCCACCGAGTACCTGCGGTTCATTTTTTTAAGGATTGTATCGCTGCCGCTCTGCAGGGGGATATGGAGGTGGCCCATGAAGTTATTCGCTTCTGCCATAAATTCCAGGATATCCCTGTTGATTTCGGACGGTTCAAGAGAACTGAGACGATATCGTACTTCAGGAGTCAGCCCGGTGAGTTTTTTCAGCAGGTGAAATAAATGTAAGGGGGGATCCAGGTCCAGGCCGTAATGCCCGACATGAATCCCGGTTATAACTATTTCTTTGTGGCCTTCGTCAGCATAACCAAGCGCCTGGTCCAACACCTTATCCAATCCAAGGCTTCTGCTCCGGCCTCTGGCATAGGGCACAATACAGTAGGAGCAGAAATTGTTGCAGCCGTCCTGAATTTTTAAAAAAGCTCTGGTGCGGCCGGGGAAACGTTTAACAGGAAGCAGGCTGATCTCTTTCTGCAATGCAATATCGTTGAAATATTTTCCTGTATCTTTATCTGATAAAGCCACATTCAATAGCTGGTGTTTATTGGCATTTCCAACAATTATAATGGGGCTGGTCTCAATTTCTTTAATTTTTTCTGGTGTAATCTGGGCATAACAGCCGGTCACAACAATTTTTGCCTGGGGATTGGTGCGTTGCGCCCTGCGGATAAGTTGTCTTGATTGGGCAGCAGCTTTGGCAGTGACAGCGCAGGTGTTAATGACATAAATGTCTGCGGGTTTGTTAAACGGGCTGACAGTTAATCCCTGCTCCTCAAAACCGGATTGAAATGAGGCTGACTCAAATTGGTTGACCTTGCAGCCAAGGGTGGCCACAGCAACGGTTCTCAGATTATTTTTACTCTTCTTCATGGAGCGAATAACTTACGTAATATTGGGGAGGAAAGCAAGCTCCATGGGCTGCTAATAATATAGCAGTAAAATTACAGGGAAAATATTGTAGCTTGAACCTGAAGCGTAATTGTAATAAAGCATTAAGCAATGACTTACCAAAAAAAAATCTGCATGGTTAACACAAATGCGTTTGAATCATAAATATACCACTGATGTGCTCTGTGTCGGTGCTGGCACCTATGATCTCGTCTATTCTGTCGACCACCATCCAGAGCCGGACGAAAAGATAAGGGCAAGCTCATTTACCGGCTGCGGGGGAGGACCTGCAGCCAACGCAGCAGTTACAGTGTCTCGACTTGGCTTGCAGTCTGCCTTTGTGGGCTATCTTGGTCGCGATATCTTCGGCAATGCCCATATTGACGAGTTGCAGCAGGCTGGAGTGAACATTGATCTGGTTGCAAGGGGGGGCGACTCCTCAGCCTTATCCGTGGTAATGGTTAAGCCCGACGGCAGCCGGGCTTTAGTTAATTACAGAAAGCCTGAAAGTTTTCTTGAAGCTGACTCCGTTGATTTTTCCTCCATTAATGCCAGGGTTATCCTTTTTGACGGGCATGAACCCTATATCTCGCCTTCTCTGGCAAAGTCTGCCCGGCAAAGGGGTATCATTACAGTCCTTGATGCAGGCTCGATGCACAGCGGCACCGAGGAACTTGCAGGTCTGGTAGATTACCTTGTCTGCTCAGAGAGTTTTGGGCTTAATTTCACCGGGGAGTCAACCGAGGAGAGGGCGCTTGAAAAGTTGAGCGCCTATGCACCTAATGTCATAATCACCGTAGGGGATAGAGGGCTGGTCTGGAAGAACGGTGAAGTTTCAGGCCGTGAAGATGCCTTCAAGATAAAGGCTGTAGATACAACCGGGGCCGGGGATGTGTTTCATGGTGCCCTGGCAGCCTGTTTAGCCGAAAAAAGGGAGTGGCACGAAAGCCTTGCCTATGCAAGTGCGGCAGGCGCCCTCTGCTGCACGAAAATCGGGGCGCGTCCTGGTGTCCCCACGAAAGAGGAAGTTGAAGGGTTTCTTGCCGGAGTCGCCAGTAATCAACCCGGTAGTGATCAAACTGTGCCGGGTAGTGCATCATATAATTTTTATCCGGGTCCACCAGGTAGAGTTGCGGAGTCGAGCCAACTATTCCAGCACCTGTTACCTGAAATTGCGAATTAAGTATGTCGCTACTATTCTCGATGACAATCAGGTTCGGATAGTCAACCAGGAACGAGCTCAAATCTGAATCTGGCGAGTTTGTCATCACCAGCACATTTTGCAGCCTTGGCGTATTGCGCCCGAGTAGCGTTTTGATCTGGCGCATATAGAACAGGTTTGACTGACATTGTTTGGTGCACGACTCTCGTGTGATCAACAGGAAAGTCCATTTTCGACCGAAACCATTTTCGAACCGCTCTCCGGTCACAGATCTCATCACCGGCCACTGCAGCTTTTTCACGGGTTGTACCAGGGTGCCATAATTAATACTCTCGGGCTTCAGCTCAAATACATATAAGGCCATCCAGCCTGCGATAAACGGTGAGGCAAATATAAGCACCAGGGCGATAAACTTGAACCGGTGCCATGACAGGCTTTCTTTACTCATTAACCACCCTTCGAAGATTTAAACTGACAAACAAGACCACGGAGATAGAGGCAAATGAAAACCACTGCCAGGCGTAAGCGCGACTTTTCTCGGGGTTTGCCCATACCGGATTCCAGTTACGCCGGTAATACCCGGCCTGCTCCGGATCCAGCCATATTATCATCGGCAACAGGTGATTTTGAAATTGTGCCTGCATCGCATCGATATCGACAAATGGTATCACCTGGGGCCATTCATCACCGAGAGACACCTTCCCCATTCTGAAACCATCATTACGTGGAATACTGACAATTCCCCGAATCAACCCGTCTACTGCCGGTGCCACTATTTGCGGTAATTGTTCTCGTGATTTACCAACTGCCACCCAGCCGCGATTGACCAGCACAATATTATCACCGCCGTTTAATTTAAACGGCGTCAACACATGATACCCGGCCTCGCCCTTACGTAACCGATTGTCGATCAACATGGAATGTCTCAGATCATACTGACCCTGTAAAATTAATCTTCGAAATTCCATCTCCGAC